>JBJTIV010000078.1:0-7635 GCA_046095145.1 Planctomycetaceae bacterium | reverse complement strand
GGTAGATCATCTGCTCGAGGGGGGCGGGGATGGACGAGCGAGTGGGGACGGGAAGCGGGTGATGGGATTCGAACCCACGACAACCACGTTGGCAACGTGGTGCTCTACCAACTGAGCTACACCCGCGCGGCGGTCGGCCCCGAAGGGCCTGCTGCCGGGAAAGCCCCGCGATGATAGAGGGGTGAGGAGGTGCCGCAAGGTCGTGGCCGCGCCCCCGCGGACCGGCGCGTCCGACATTGGACGGCCCGCAGCCGGGGGTAGACTCGCGACGGTGCCGCCCGGCACCGCGGCGTGGCGCCGCCCGTCCCGACCGCGCTCGACACTTGGCCCGCGCCGCCGCCCACCGCCCATGGTGCCTCCCGAATCGTCCGCCGCCGCGGCCCGCCGCGTGACCGTCCGCGACCTCGGCGCGGCGAAGCGGGAGGGGCGACCGCTCACGATGGTCACCGCCTACGACTGGCCCACCGGCCGACTGGCCGACGAGTCGGGCGTGGACTGCGTGCTCGTGGGCGACAGCGTGGCGATGGTCGTGGCCGGCCGGGCCTCGACGATCCCCGCCACCCTCGAGCAGATGATCTACCACGGGGAGATCGTGGCCCGGGCCGTGTCGCGGGCCCTCGTCGTCGTCGACCTGCCATTTCCGCTGCAGCATCTCGGCGTGCGCACGGCGAGCGAGAGCTGCGCCCGGATCCTGAAGGAGACCGGCTGCCAGGCCGTGAAGCTCGAGGGCACGGCGGGGCAGGCGGAGGTGATCGCGGCGATCGTGGCGGCGGGCATCCCGGTGCTCGGCCACGTGGGGCTCAGACCCCAGGCCGTGCACCAGCTCGGCGGCTACCGCCTGCAGCGCGACGCCGCGCCGCTCCTGGCCGACGCCCGGGCCGCGGCCGACGCGGGCGCCTGTGCGGTCGTGCTCGAGTGCATCCCGGCCGACGTGGCCCGCGAGATCACGGCCACGCTCGGCATCCCCACGATCGGCATCGGCGCCGGCCCGCACTGCGACGGGCAGGTGCTCGTGATGCACGACCTCGTGGGGCTGTCGTTCGACCGCGTGCCGAAGTTCGTCCGCGGCTACGCCGACACGAAGACGGCGATCGCCGGGGCCCTGGCCCGCTGGCGGGCCGACGTGGAACGCCGCGGGTTTCCCGGCCCGGCCGAGACGCTGGGCTGAGCCGCGCCGCTCAGCTCGCGGGCACGACCACTTCGTCGGAGATCACCACGGGCCGGCTCGTCGTCACGCCCCCGGGCATCGGCAGCGGGCCCGACGCGGCCGGCGAGCCGCCGGGGCCGCCCGGGGCGCTGATTGCGGCCGGGGTGGGCATGCCGCCCTCCATCACCATGCCTTCACCACCAGCGCCGCCGCAGGAGTCGCAGCCCGCATTGGCCGGCGGGCAGCCGTTGGGGCAACCGGCATTCTGGCCGCAGATCCGCGGCTGGGCGGCGGGCTGGGCCGCCGCGCCGGGGGGCACGAAGCCCGGCGGCAGGTGGCCGAAGCACTTCTCGTACTTCCAGACCTCGAGCGCGATGTACCGCTCCGACATCGACTTGCAGCCCACGAGGCCGCCGCTCACCAGGGCCAGCGCGACCCACGCCACGCATCGGCCGGTCCACTCCGTCGCACGCATCGCTCCGTCTCCTCGCCGCGGACACCGGGACGTTCCGCCGGCCATGCCGAGCCGGCGGGCCTCGATGCCGCAGGGCGCGGAGCGAAGCCTCGCAACGCTACCCCACGCCCGGTGCGCGGCAAGCCGCCTGCGGCCGCGCGCGGCTGAGGAAGCTGGCAAGATGTGCCGGTCGTGCCGACGGGTGCGGGAACACCCGCGCCGCCGCCTCACCTGGGTCGGCGGCTAGCCCTTGCGATGCCGGATGCGGGCCCGCATCCGGCGCTTCTTCTGGCCGAGCTTGCGGCGACCCTTGCCGGTTTTCTTGACGCCCACTGCGTGTCCTCCGCGGGCCGGGCCGTCTCCCGGCCGAATCCTCGCCGCGACGTTGTAAGATGTCGCCGACCCCGTGCACAAGCGGCTTGCCCGGGCCGGCCGCGGCTCCAGCGCCCGAGTTCCGGCATGATCGTGCTGTTTCCCACCTACGCGAGGCGGTTGGCCGACGGTCGCTGGCGGGCCCGCGTCGAGGGCATGGTGACCCGGCCGCTCCCCGAGCACAGCCGGCGGCGGACGCTCGCCGTCGCGGTGCTGCGGCGGCTGCTCGACCTCGACGACGGCCAGCTGGAGTCGGAGGTGTTTCGCCGCCGCGCCGAGGCGCTCCTGTTCCAGCGCGTGGCCGGCAGGCAGGTGGCGGTGCACGTCGCCGGCCGGACCGTCGCGGCGGCCCAAACCGACCGCAGCGGCCACTTCCGCGCCGAAGTCGATCTCGACGCGGCCGCGGCCGGCCCGCGGGGCGGGGGCCTCGGCATCGAGTGCACGGCCGCCGCCGAGGACGGCGACGAGCCGCCGGTCGGCGGCCCGGCCACCGGGTCCATCGAGCTCGTCACCGACGTCGGCACGTCGGTGATCTCCGACATCGACGACACCGTGAAGATCACGAACGTCGCCGACCGCCGCGAACTCCTGCGCAACACGTTGCTGCGCGAATTCGTCGCGGTGCCGGGCATGCCCGAGGTGTTCCGCGGCTGGCGGGACGCGGGCACGGCGTTCCACTACGTCTCGGCGAGTCCCTGGCAGCTCTCCCCGTGCCTGTGCGGGTTCCTCGCCGCCGCCGGACTGCCTGCCGGATCGATGCACCTCAAGCTCTTCCGGCTCAAGGACTCGACGCCCCTGCGGCGGCTGCCGTCGCGGAAGCGTTCGAAGCGGCGGGTCATCGAGCAGATCATGGCCGACTTTCCCGGCCGGCGGTTCCTGCTCGTCGGCGACTCCGGCGAGCGCGATCCCGAGATCTACGCCGCGGTGGCGCGACGGCGGCCGGCGCAGGTGGCCGGGGTCGCGATCCGGCTGGTGGAGGCCCGGGCGGCGCCATGGAAGGTGCGCGAGCGGCTGGCGACGCTGTCGCGGAAACTGCCTGGCGGCGGGATCACCGTGTTCGAGGCGCCCGAGGAACTCGCCGCCCGTCACGGGCTGTCGAACGCGTTCTGATAGTGCTCGACGACCGGGGTCGCGCCGGCAGTGAACGTGACGGCCACCACGTCGATCCGCACCGCGCAGTCCTCGAGCCGGTGGCGGCGGATGTAGGCGGCGGCCAGGTAGGCGAGCCGGCGGCGCTTGACGGCGCCGACCGTCTCGGCGGGATGGCCGTGTCGCGTGTCGCTCCTGCTCCGCACCTCGACGAATACCACCGTACGGCCGTCGAGGGCCACGATGTCGATGTCGCCGCGCAGCACCCGTTCGCGGCGGCCGACGATGCGGTATCCCTGTGCCCCCAGGTAGCGGGCCGCCTCGTCCTCGCCCCTGCGGCCGAGGTCGTCGCGGGGCGAGGGCATGGCACCACCCGTCAGGCCTTGGCCGTAGCCTTCTTCTTCGCCGGCTTGGCCGCCGTGTCGGCCGCCGCGGCGATCTCCTCACGCTTCTCGCGGAGACGGGTCGACTTGCCCGAGCGGTCGCGGAGGTAGTAGAGCTTCGCCCGCCGCGACACGCCCGATCGCTTCACCTCGACCTTGGCGATCTTCGGCGAGTGGAGCGGGAACTTCCGCTCCACGCCCTCGCCCGCCACGATCCGGCGGACCACGAACATCTCGCGGCTGCCGGAACCGCTCTTGGCGATCACCACGCCGTTGAAGATCTGGATCCGCTCCTTCTCTCCCTCGAGGATCCGGGTGTGGACGTCGACCGTGTCGCCGATGGCGAACTCGGGACGCTGGCTCTTGAGGCTCGGGGCCTCGACGGCGGCGAGAATGGTGCGGTTCATGACGCGCTCCTGTGGGACTGGTGTGCGGAAGGGGATCGTTCGGCGGCCGGGCCGCGTCGCTCGGTGGCGATCCGGGCCTGCTCGCTCCGCCACCGGGCGATCTTGCCGTGGTCGCCCGAGAGCAGGATCTCGGGCACGGCGAGGCCGCGGGACTTCCGCGGCCGCGTGTACTGCGGGCCCTCGACGAGCCGCTCGGCGCCGGAGAACGAGTCGTCGCGGGCGCTCTCCTCATGGCCGAGCACGCCGGGTACGAGCCGGGCCACGGCGTCGATGATGACGAGCGCCGCCGGCTCGCCGCCGGAGAGCACGTAGTCGCCGACCGAGACCTCCTCGGCCGCGACCGCCTCGCGGACGCGGGCGTCGAAGCCCTCGTAGCGGCCGCAGACGAGCACGAGCCGTCCGGCCCGGGAAAACTCCTCGACGAGGGGCTGGTCGAGCCGCCGTCCGCCGGGAGTGAGGATCACGACGCGACCGGGCGCGGGATCGAGCGCCTGCACCGCCTCGACGCACGCCACCACCGGGCCCGGCATGAGCAGCATCCCGGGGCCGCCGCCGTAGGGCCGGTCGTCGACCTGGCGGTGCACGCCCTTGGCGAAATCGCGGAGATTCGTCAGCCGGACGTCGACGATGCCGCGACGCCGCGCGTCGCCCAGCAGGCTGCCGTCGAGGAAGCCCGGGAACATCTCGGGAAAGAGGGTGATGACGTCGATGCGCATGGTCGGTGTGCCGCGCGAGTCATTCCGGTGCCTGGTCGGGAAATCGGGCGGCCGGTGCCGCGGTGGGATCGGCGATCACTCCGCAGCGGGCGGCTCGGGGGCGGGCTCGGACGGGGCGGCCTCGGCCGTGGCCACCGGCGCCTCGGCCTCCGCCACGACCGGCTCGGGCGCGGACTCCGCGGCCGCTTCGGCAGCGGGCTCGGACTTCGGCTCCGGCACGAACGCGGGCGCGCCGGCGTCGGGCACGATCCTGGGCATCGACAGCCGGGCGCGGGCCGCCTCCATCTGCGTCACGTGCGTGCCCTGCGGGCCGTACTTCTTGATGAGCACCCGGACCGCGTCGCTCGGCTGGGCGCCGACCGAGAGCCAGTAGTCGACCCGCGCGCCGTTGAGTGTGCAGCGGGCGTCGGTCTCGGACACGTGGGGATCGTAGGTGCCGAGTTCCTCGATCACGCGGCCGTCACGAGGACTGCGGCGATCGGCGGCGCAGATCCGGTAGTACTCGCGGTTTTTCCGCCCCATCCGCTTCATTCGAATCACGACTGCCACGATCACGCCTCTCCGCAGGACCAAACCGAGCCTTGTTCGAACCGAGCCTTGTTCGAAGCCGAGCCCCATAGCGTACCCGAAGGCCGGCGGAACCCAAGGCCACTCCCGGGCCGCCGGAATTGCCCGTCCGGAGCCCCGGGCGGTCAGGGTTCTTCGTCGGCAGCGAGCCCGGCCCGCACGTCCGCGAACAGCGCGCCGGGGCCGAACGGGTCGGCGATCGCCCGGCGGCACATCCGCATCTCCTCCTGAAATTCGCGCCAGTCCTCGTCGCCGAGGTGGGCCCGGCGACCTGCGAACCGGTCCCGCAGTCGCGCCACCTCGGCCAGCACGCGGCGGATGTCGGCCTCCGTCGCCAGCTCCAGCGCCCGGCGGGCGGCAGCCGGCACGTGCGGGTCGGCGGCGACGGTCGCCAGTCGATCGCGCTGCGCCTGCCGCAGGCGGGCCACGAGGATCTCGTCGGTGCGGCGGACGCGTTCGTCCGGCGGCAGCGGGGGCGCGCCGCCGATCGTGAGATTGCCCTCGATCACAAGCGGCCCCCCGCCGGCGATCACGAGGCCGTGCATGCCGCCCCCCAGCCGCCACTCGTTGCCTCGCAGGGTGACGTTGAGATCGACGTGCTCGGCGAGGTCGATGCCGGGGGCCGCCTCCCTGCGTTCGTGCCCCGCGGGCCGCACGTCGAGGCCGGGCACGTCGTCGTCGGCACGCAGCGGCGGCGCGACGAGGACGACCACTCCCGCCACCGACACGACGCGCGGCCACCGCCCCGGCATGGCTCGTCCTCCTGGCATCGACATCCCGCGGGCGGCTATCCCCGGGCCTCGCGCTTCCGCCGCCGAGCGTCCTTGTCGCGCTGCTTCTTGAGCTTCCGCCGCTCGTCGGCGGTCAGCCGCTTGCCCGTGTCGCCCTTCGGCCTGGCGAGACGGGCGTTGGGGTTGGACAGCTGCGCCTGCATCCGCTGCACCTGTTGCATCCGTTCCCGCATGCCCAGGCCCGCCATGCCCTTCATCATCGCGGCCATGCCGTCGAACTGCTTGACCAGGTCGCTCACCTCGTGTGGCTCGACGCCCGCGCCGGCCGCGATCCGCCGGCGCCGCGACGTGTCGACGAGCCGGGAAGGGTTGCGCCGCTCCTCGGGCGTCATCGAGTCGACGATGCCGAACAGCCGGTTCATGTCCTTCTCGAGGTCGGTGTCCCCGAGCGCCTCCTGCATGCCGCCCATGCCGGGGATCATGCCGAGCACCTTGCCCAGGGGGCCGAGGCGACGGGTCTGGAGCAGCATCTTCTTGAAGTCGTCGAGCGTGAACTCGCCGGCCTTGAGCCGCTCCTCCTGCCGCCGCATCTCCTCCTGGTCGAATTTCCGCTGCGCCTCCTCGACGAGCGACACCACGTCGCCCATGCCGAGGATCCGGCCCGCCATCCGCTCGGGATGGAAGTCCTCGAGGGCCTCCACCTGCTCGCCGGTGCCCACGAACTTGATCGGCACGCCGGTGACGCTCTTCACCGACAGGGCCGCGCCGCCGCGGGCGTCGCCGTCGAGCTTCGTCATGATCACGCCGTCGATCGTGAGGGCCTCGTTGAAGGCCCGCGCGCTCTGCACGGCGTCCTGGCCGGTCATGGCGTCGACGACGAGGTACACCTGGTCGGGGCCCACGGTGCGGTCGATGCGCGAGAGCTCCTGCATGAGCGCCTCGTCGATCGCCAGGCGGCCCGCCGTGTCGAGGATCACGACCGAGACGCCCTCCCGCCGCGCCCGGTCCACGCCGGCGGTGCAGACGGCCACCGGGTCGGTGCCGCCGGCCGGCATGTCGGCCGGCGTGTGCACGGGGATGCCGAGCTGCCGGCCGAGCACGCCGAGCTGCTCGATGGCCGCGGGCCGCTGCAGGTCGGCGGCCACGAGCATCACGCCCCTGCCCTGCGCCTGGATCTTCCTGGCGAGCTTGGCGCACGAGGTCGTCTTGCCGGAGCCCTGCAGTCCGCAGAGCATGAGCACGGTCGTCCGGCCGGCTTCCAGGTGGAGCGAGTGGTCCACCGGGCCCATCAGGCTCACGAGCTCGTGGTGGACGATGCCGACGAGCTGCTGGACCGGGTCGAGCGACTCGAGGACCCGGGCGCCGATCGCCCCCTCGGCCACCCGGTTCAGGAAGCCGTCGGCCACGTCGTAGGCGACGTCGGCCTCGAGCAGCGCGGTGCGGACCTCCGCGTGGCCCTCCCGCATGTTGGCCTCGGTGAGCTTCCCGCGGCCGCGCAACGACTGCAGGGCCGAGGAGAGCGACGCGGAGAGCGACTCGAACAAGGGCTGATCCCGGGCCGGGAACCAGCGGAGTATATCGCTCGCGGCGGCCGCGTTTCCCGCCCCGCCGGTGACGTGCCGCCCTGATCGGGAGCGGTCGCACGCCGCGATGGTGGCCCGACGCTGGGCGGGCGCGCGCGGCGCGTCACCGGCGGGGCGGAGGCCCCACGCTCAGCTGAACGTGCCCGGCTCGGAGACGACCGGCATCGAGCCCGGCGCCGACATGAT
>JBJTIV010000077.1:0-3096 GCA_046095145.1 Planctomycetaceae bacterium | reverse complement strand
GGTCCGCAGCAGTTCCTTGAGCAGCCGCACCTCGACCGCCGACCGCACGAACGACAGCCCCACGAAGTCGGCGCCGGCGTCGACGTGTTCCGGCTCAACATGGCCCACGGGTCGATCGCGGAGCACCAGGAGGCGCTCGATCGCGTGCGGCGGGCGGCCGGCGCGGCGGACCGCGAGGTCGGCGTGCTCGTCGATCTGGCCGGGCCGAAGATCCGGCTCGGCGAGCTGCCCGGCGGCGCGGTGGCGTGCGCCGAGGGGGCCATGGTGCGGTTCGTCCGCGGCAGCGGCAGCGACGCCCCGGACGCCTTCACCGTGACCTACGAGCCGCTGCTCGACGAGCTCACGGTGGGCGACTCCGTGATGCTCGCCGACGGCACCGTCAGCCTGCTCGTGGAGGAGCGCTCGGCCGTCGAGGCCCGCTGCCGGGTCGTGCAGGGGGGCATCGTCCGCAGCCGCCAAGGGGTGAACCTCCCGGGCGTGAAGCTCTCGGTGGCGGCGATGAGCGACGCCGACTGGAAGCATGCGGAGTGGGCCGCCGCGGCCGGCGCCGACTTCGTGGGGCTGTCGTTCGTGCGGTCGGCGGTCGAGGTGCGGCTGCTCAAGGAACTGCTGCGGACCCGCGGGTCGCGGGCCCGCGTCGTCGCGAAGATCGAGAAGCGGGAGGCGGTGGACGATCTGGAGCCGATCGTGGCGGCGGCCGACGTGGTGATGGTGGCCCGCGGCGACCTCGGCGTGGAGATCGACGTGGCCGGCATGCCGATGGTGCAGAAGCGCGTGATCCGCGCCTGCCAGCGGCACCAGAAGCCGGTGATCGTGGCCACGCAGATGCTCGACAGCATGCAGCACTCGCGGCGGCCGACGCGGGCCGAGACCACCGACGTGGCCAACGCGATCCTCGACGGCGCCGACGCCTGCATGCTCTCCGGCGAGACGGCGATCGGCGAGCACCCGCGACTGGTGGTGGAGATGATGCGGCGGATCGCCAGCGCCACCGAGAAGCTCTACCTCGAGGACCGCTGGCACTACGTGGAGGGCCGCTTCGGCCGCGACCAGCGCGGGGCGGCCGTGGCGGCCGCCGAGTTCCCGCCGCCGCCGGAGTTCCTCGTCGACGGGCTGCTGCCGATCACGCAGGCGGTCGTGGACGGCGCCAGCCGGATCGCCGCGGAGATCGACGCCCGGCTCGTGGTGGTGGCCAGCCGCACCGGCGTCACGGCCATCGCCCGCTCGAAGCGGCGCGGGGCCGTGCCCACCCTGGGCGTCAGCGACGACCCGGCCACGCTGCGGCAGATGGCCCTCTACTGGGGCGTGACGCCGCTGGCGGCGGAGAATCCGGCGGACCTCGGCGGCCTGCTCGAGCAGGTGTCGGCCTGGGGCCTGCGGACCGGCCGGCTCCGGCGCGGCGACCGGATTCTGCTCGTGGCGGGTATCGGATTCGGCGCCGGGGGCCACAATATGGCCCTCGTCCACGAGGTCGGGGCGAACAGGAGCTGACATGAAGAAGCGGTGCGTGCTGGCCTACTCGGGCGGCCTGGACACGTCGGTGATCCTCGGCTGGCTCATCGAGCAGGGCTACGAGGTGGTGGCGGTGTACGTCGATCTCGGGCAGCCCTGCGAGGACCGGGAGGCGATCCTCGCCAAGGCGCGCGACTGCGGCGCGGTGCAGGCCCTCATCGTCGACGTGCGCGAGGAATTGTGCCGCGACTTCGCCTTCCCGACCATGCAGTGGCAGGCCCGCTACGAGGGCACCTACCTGCTGGGCACGTCGATCGCCCGGCCGCTGATCTCGAAGGTCTGCGTGGAGGTCGCCCACCGTGAGGGCTGCAGCGTGTTCGCCCACGGTGCCACCGGCAAGGGCAACGACCAGTGCCGCTTCCAGCTGGCGGCCGAGGCGCTCGATCCTGGCATCACGGTCCTGGCCCCGTGGCGGATCGCCGCCTTCCGCGAGCGGTTTCCGGGCCGCCAGGAGCTCATCGAGTTCTGCGCGGCCAAGCACATCCCGGTGAAGGCCTCGAAGTCGAAGCCCTACAGCTCCGACGAGAACTGCCTGCACACGAGCTACGAGGCCGGGGCTCTCGAGGAGCTCACCACCGACGGTTTCGGGCTCGTGGAGTTCGGCATGACCGTGTCGCCGCGCGAGGCGCCCGAGGCGGGCGAGACGGTGACGATCCTGTTCGAGCGCGGCATGCCGGTCCGCGTGAACGGCCGGACGCTGCCGGCCCACGAGATCGTGCTCGAACTCAACCGCATCGGCGGCCGCAACGGCATCGGCCGGACCGACATCGTGGAGAACCGGCTGGTGGGCATGAAGAGCCGCGGCGTCTACGAGGCGCCGGGCATGACGCTGCTCTACGAGGCCCACCGGCTCGTGGAGCAACTGACGCTCGACCGCGACCTCGTGCATCTCCGCGACCGGCTCGCGCCGGAGGTGGCGGAAATGGTGTATTACGGCTTCTGGTTCTGCGCGAAGATGGACGCGCTCCTGGCGTTCATCCGCGAGGCCCAGAAGCCGGTCACCGGATCGGTGGAGCTGAACCTCTACCGCGGCAACGTGCTCGTGAAGAGCCGCGGCAGCACGGAGAGCCTCTACGACGCGGCGATCGCGTCGATGGAGGGGGGCGGCTCCTACGACCAGACCGATGCGGAGGGTTTCCTCCGCATCCTCGGCCTGCCGCTCCGCGTGCAGGGCCGCGTGCGGCCCCGCAAGGGCTGAGCCGTGGGCCGCCGGGCCAGCGGCGTGCGGCTGCGGGTGACGGCGCGGCGGCCCGCGTCGTGGCTGGCGCTGGCCGCCGCGGCGGTCGCGACGTGGTCCCTCGCTCGCGGCACCGCCGGCTCGTGGCCGGCGGCGGCGGGCGGGGCGGGGGCGGCGGCGGCGGCGGCCGCCCGGGGCCGCCTCCCCCGCGCGGCGGCCGGGGCGTGGGCCGCCTCGCGGACGGCCTGGCCGGCGGCCGGCGTTGCGATCGGCTGGCTGGCTGGCGGGGCCGATCCCCTCGCGGTCGGACCGTCGGGCGCGGTGCTGGCGGGGTGCGTTGCGACGGCGGTCACCGTGGTCTGGACCGCGCGGGCGGGTCTCGCGCCGTCCGAAACGACGGCCTGCGG
>JBJTIV010000076.1:0-3893 GCA_046095145.1 Planctomycetaceae bacterium | reverse complement strand
CCCTTCGTGGAACTCACCGCCACCGCGTCGGCCGCGGAGCCGAGCGCCAGGCGGATCGCGCCGGCCTCGACGCCGACGGCGGCCTGGCCGAATTCGCCCGTGCGCTCGACATGTGCCGGGAGGGCACGGCGCTGGTGTCGTGGACGATCGAGTGTCCGTGGGGTGCCGAGATCCGCGTGTCGCGCCGCACCGGTCCGGCGGTGCGGTCGGCGCAGGCCGCGCGGCTGCTGGAGGCGGCATGATCGCGGCCAGCTCACCCGCGGGCGGTCGCGAGCCGGTGCTGATCACCGGCGTGGGCGCCGTCTCGCCGCTGGGCGACTCGCTCGCCGAGATCGCCGACAACCTGCTCGGGGGCCGCTGCGGCATCCGCGACATCGATCCCGGCCCGCTGGGCCGCGAGCCGCGGCAGTTCGCCGCGCCGGTCGCGGCGCTTGCCGATCCGCCGGCCGAGTCCTGCCGGCTCGGCCGCGAGGAGCTTGCCGCGCTCGACCGCCTCACGCGGATGTGCCTGGTGCCCGCGGCGCGGGCGGTCGTCGACTCCGGTCTCGGGCGGGTGTCCGCCGCGGGTGGCCGGGTGGGGCTCGTGGTCGGCCTCGGTGCGGAGCATCTCAAGGCCTGGGAGATCGACTTCGCGTCCGGAGGCCGGCGGGTGTTCGAGCCGCGTCGCGACCGGTCGCTGGCCCACCGCATCGCGGCGGCGCTCGGCATCGGCGGGCCGGTGGTCACGGCGGCCGCGGCGTGCGCGTCGAGCGGCTATGCCCTGGCCCTGGCCAAGACCTGGCTCGAGGCGGGCTGGGTCGACGCCTGCGTGGCGGGCGGCTGCGACGTCTTGAGCCCCACGGCGATCGCGGCCTTCTACAACCTGCGGGCGCTGTCGCGGCGGGCCGACGACCCGGCGAAGGCGTCGCGGCCGTTCGACCGCGACCGCGACGGCTTCGTGATGGGCGAGGGGGGCGCGTTCTTCGTGCTCGAGCGCGGGTCCGACGCCGCCGCCCGCGGCGCGCGTGTGCTCGGCGAGCTCGCCGGCGTGGGCATGTCGAGCGACGGGGCTCACATGGTGATCCCGAGCACCGATCCGGTGTCGGCGGCCGGCGCGATCGCGGCGGCGCTGGACGACGCGGGCGTCGCGCCGGGCGAGATCGACTACATCAACGCCCACGCGGCCGGCACGCCGGTGGGCGACGTCGCCGAGGCCGGCGCGATCCGCCTGGCGCTCGGCTCCGCGGCCGACGCGGTGGCGGTGAGTTCCACGAAGGGCGCCTCCGGCCACCTCGTGAGCGGTGCCGCCGCGTTCGAGGCCGTCGCCTGCCTGGCCGCGATCCACCGCCAGGCCGTGCCCCCCACGCTCAACCTCGACCATCCCGATCCGCAGTGCCCGCTCGACCACGTGCCCCGCGTCGCCCGCCAGCGGGCGGTGCGCGTGGCGGCGAGCAATTCCTTCGGGTTCGGGGGCTCGAACCTCTGTCTCGTCATCCGCCAGGCCGCCTGAGCCGGTCCGGCATCAATCGTCCACCCGGGAGCATCCACACCATGAAGAAGCAGTCAGCCGCCCCGAGACGGTCCGCCGCCACGAGCCCGGTCGCCGCCGCGAGCCCGGCCGCGCCCCCCGCGTCGGTGGCCATGCTCGACGCGCTCTTCGTCCACCTCGTGGCCCACTGGCACGACTTCGAGGTGGAGCACAGCGAGGAGGGGCTCAAGGGCCGGCTCTGCGACCTGCACCGCTTCAATTTCCTGCTCTGGCACGAGGAGGACGTCGCCCGGTCGCCGGCCGTCAGCGACGGCCGGATCGCGCAGGTGAAGCGGGCGATCGACCGCTACAACCAGGCCCGCAACGACGCGATCGAGAAGGTCGACGACTGGCTCATCGCCGACCTCGCCGCCCGCGCCATCACCGCGGCCCCCGACGCGCCGGCGGCCACGGAGACTCCCGGCGCCGCGCTCGACCGACTCTCGATCCTGGAATTGCGCCGCTTCCACATGCGCGAGCAGGTGGAGCGGCGCGACGCGTCGGCCGACCACCGCGACCGCGCGGCCGGCAAACTCATGATCCTCGATCAGCAGCGGGAGCACCTCGTGGCGGCGCTCGACCGTCTGCTCGCCGAGATCTACGCCGGCACGCGGCCGCTGCGGGTGTTTCGGCAGATGAAGATGTACAACGACCCGGCCCTCAACCCGCATCTCTATCGGGCCAGGAAACCCGGCGCGGCGGCGGCGTAGCCGGCCGACTCCCCGGCCGCATCCGCCTGGTCATCGGCGGCGCGGATCGGCAGCGAGGCGCTGATCTCGGTGCCCGCTCCCGGGCGGCTCTCGACGCGGAAGATGCCGTCGGCGATCCGCACGCGCTCCGTCATGCCGGCCAGCCCGAAGCCCTGCGGTCGCGACGTGTGCATGTCGAAGCCGCAGCCCTCGTCCTTCACACGCAGCCTCACCTCCGCGCCGGCGCGGCGGATCTCCACGGTCGCGCGGTCGGCGCCGGAGTACTTGCGGGCGTTGGTGAGCGACTCCTGCACGATCCGGTAGATCGTCGTCTGCAGCGGGCTGGGCAGCGCGTCGAGTCCATCCCCGAGCGCGGTCGTCACCGTGATGCCGGCGGTCGCCACCTGATCCACCAGGTCCTCGATCGCCGCTGTCAGGCCGAGATCATCGAGTACGGCGGGCCGCACGCCGCGGATCACCTGCCGGCCCTCGGCGATGCCCCGGGTGAGGCAGTCGACCGCGGCGTCGATCTGTTCGGTGCGGGCAGCCGCGTCGTCCTCGTTCCGGGCGCTCTCGAGGTGCATCTTGGCGGCGATCGCGTATTGGATGGGGCCGTCGTGGAGCTCGTGGCACAGCGTCTGCCGCTCGTTCTCCTGCACGTCGATGAGCCGGCGGAGCATGTCACGGCGCCGCGAGAGCTCGTCGAAGTCGTGCTGCCGCTCGGTGACGTCGAAGCCCACGGCCCGGACGACGGCCGGGCGGCCGGTCTCGTCGTGGCAGACGTTGCCCACCAGTTCGATCCAGGCCATGGTGCCGTCGGGCTTGATCACCCGATAGCGACACCGTTGGGGCCCCGGCTCGCGCATGACGTTCTGCAAGGCCTCCATCAGCACCGGTCGGTCGTCGTGGTGGATCAGTTCCATCGCCTCCGCGAGGGCGATGTGGGTCACGCTCTCCGGGTTACCGTGCAGGACGGCGAACACGGGCGAGGTGTCGAGGATCAGCGTGTCGAGGTTGAGGCTCATGGAGCCCATGTGGCCGGCCTCGAGCGCCAGGCTGCACCGATCCTCGCTCGAGCGGACGGCGGTGCGGGCCTGCGTCAGGTCGCTGATGTCGATGGTGACACCCGCGATGCAGGGCCGGCCCAGGGCGTCGGCTCGTGGAAACTTGAGCGACGACCAGTGGCGGACTGTGCCGTCGGCATCGACGGACGACTCCGCGAACTGCATCGGCCTGCCGCTGGCGATCACGGCACGGTCGTTGGCGACGTAATGGTCCGCCCCTGCGGCCGGAAACAGTTCGTGATCGGTCTTGCCGATCACGGAAGTCACGCCCGGCGTGATCCGGCCGGTGAGTTCGACGAGCGTCCGGTTCTCGTAGATGTAGCGGCCGTCCGCGTCTTTCATGAAGGCCACGAAGGGGCCGTTGTCCATGAAGTCGGCGAAGAGTTTGACGTCGCGTGCCAGCCGCCGCCGCGTTCCCACGAGCCAGACGAGCGTGGCGACGACGAGGCCGCCGACGAAGAGCACCGATACGAGCGCAAGCGTGGGCATGGGATGTCTCCGCGGACGGGCTCGCGGATCAGCGCCGAGCGATCGGCGGCGGCCCCCGCTGGACCGAGTCTACCAGTCACCCACGGCGCTCCTGCGAGCGGCCGACAATTCTTGTTGGCCGCGTGCGCCAGCCGTATGATCGCC
>JBJTIV010000075.1:0-2660 GCA_046095145.1 Planctomycetaceae bacterium | reverse complement strand
ACCCCCAGCCACCACCCCGGGTTCATCATGCTCTATACATACGCGGCCTCCGGCAACACCCACACGTTGATGGACCTCACCGCGGCCCTCATCGTCGCGGCCGCGGCGGCCGCGGGCACGCCGGCGCGATTCGAGTGGCTGGGCCACACGGTCGATCTCACGCCGCCGTTCCGCCGCGCGGCCTACGACGACCTCCTGCGCGAGGCGACCGGCTGCGATCCCGCGGACCCCACGAGCGTCGCGGCCGCGGCGGCGGGCCGCGGCATCGAGACCGCGAATCGCCATCCCGACGTGGTGAAGAGCGACCTCTTCGAGTCCAGCGTCGAGAAGACGCTGTCGGGACCGGTGTTCGTCATCGACTATCCCGCGGCGGTCTGCCCGTTGACGAAGCGGAAGGCGGGCGCGCCCCACGTGGCGGAGCGGTTCGAGCTCTACGTGGCGGGCATGGAACTGGCCAACGCCTACACGGAACTCAACGACCCCGATCTGCAGGAGGAGCTCTTCAAGACCCAGTTGGCGGGTCTCCCGGCGGAGGAGTCGATGGCCCGCATGGATCACGACTTCATCCGGGCGCTGCGGCACGGCATGCCGCCGGCCGGGGGGCTGGGGCTCGGCATCGACCGGCTGGTGATGTTCCTCACCGCCGCCTCGAGCATCCGTGACGTGATCCTGTTCCCGATCCACCGGCCCAAGGCGTAGGCCCGCGCCCGGGGCACGCGGCCTTTTTCGGCCTTCTGCCCGCGCGGGGCGGCTGCTACCTTCCCCTGCCCGCGCAAGGCCCCTGCATGTACAAGCTGCTGCTCTGCTGGCGCTACCTCCGCACCCGCTGGATCGCGCTGGCGAGCGTCGTGAGCGTGACGCTCGGCGTGGCCACGATGATCGTGGTCAACGCCGTGATGGCCGGCTTCTCCCACGAGATGCAGACGCGGATCCACGGGATCCTCTCCGACATCGTCTTCGAGAGCCACTCGCTCTCCGGGTTCCAGGATCCCGGCTTCCACATGGCGGAGATCACGAAGGCGGCCGGCGACCAGATCGCGGGGATGACGCCCACCGTGGCGGTGCCCGCCATGCTCTCCTTCCAGGTCCGCGGCCAGTGGGTGACGCGGCAGATCATGTTCATCGGCATCGACGAGGCCACCCACGCGGGCGTGAGCGACTTCGGCCGCTACCTCCAGCATCCGGAGAACCGCCGGCAACTCTCCTTCGACCTCAAGGACGGCGGCTACGACACGATCGACAGCCAGTCCGACGCCGCCCGGCCCGAGGTGACGCGGCCGGCCCTCGAGGGGGCGGGCTGGCAGCACCGGCGGATGCGGGTGGAGCGGGAGCGGGTGTGGCGCGAGAAGCAGGCCGCCGACCGCGCCCGGGCCGAGCCCGCCGCTGAACCCGGCGCCGCGGACGAGAGCCCCGCCGACCGGCCGCTCGACCGGCAGGTCGACGCCCTCTTGGCCGCGACCGCGCCGGCCGCGGCCGACCCGGCCGCCGCGGAGACGGCGCCGCGGGCGGCCGATCCCTTCAAGGCCGCCCGGCCCGACGAGGGGCGGACCATGGATCCCGCCCGCGAGCAGTTCACCGGCATCGTGCCCGGCATCGGCCTGGCGAGCTTCCGCGACACGTCGGGCGTGGACCGGTTCCTCGTGCTGCCGGGCGACGACGTGAAGGTCACCTTCCCCACGTCCGGCACGCCCCCCAAGGCGATCAGCGACACCTTCACGATCGTCGACTTCTACGAGAGCAAGATGAGCGAGTACGACTCGAACTTCGTGTTCGTGCCGATCGCGGCCCTGCAGCGGATGCGCGGCATGATCGATCCGCAGAGCGGGATCGCGAGCGTCAACTCCATCCAGATCCGCCTCCGCCCGGGGGCCGACCTCGACGCCGTCCGCGACCGGCTCCGCAAGGTCTTCCCCGCCGACCTCTACGCGGTCTCCACCTGGCGCGACAAGCAGGGCCCGCTGCTCTCGGCGGTGGACATGGAGATGTCGGTGCTCAACATCCTCCTGTTCCTGATCATCGCGGTGGCCGGCTTCGGGATCCTGGCCATCTTCTTCATGATCGTGGTGGAGAAGACCCGCGACATCGGCATCCTCAAGTCGCTCGGCGCGCGGGCGTCGGGCATCGCCGGCATCTTCCTGGGCTACGGCCTGGCCCTGGGGTTGGTGGGGGCCGGCGCGGGCCTGGCGCTGGGGCTGGCGATCGTCTGGAACATCAACCGCATCCGCGCGGGGGTCGAGTGGTTCACCGGCCAGCGGGTGTTCGATCCCTCGATCTACTACTTCTTCAAGATCCCCACGATCGTCGAGCCGGCGACGATTCTCTGGATCGTGGCGGGCGCCGTGGCGATCGCCGTGGCGGCGAGCGTGCTGCCCGCCCTCCGCGCCGCCCGTCTGCACCCCGTGGAGGCCCTGCGGCATGAGTAGCGCCACGCTCGACCACGTCGCCCCCGCCGCCGCCCCCGCGGCCGTGAGCCTCTTGCGCGTCAGCGGCCTCGAGAAGCGCTACCGCTCCGGCGACCGCATGCTGGAGGTGCTGCGCGGCGTGGACTTCGCCGTCGACGCCGGGGAATTCGTGGCGGTCGTCGGCCAGAGCGGCTCGGGAAAGAGCACGCTGTTGCACCTCATGGGCCTGCTCGACGCGCCCGACGCCGGCACGATCGA
>JBJTIV010000074.1:0-13112 GCA_046095145.1 Planctomycetaceae bacterium | reverse complement strand
GAGGCGTCGGCCGTGAACGTGGCGACCAAGGCAGCGATGGCGAGCGTCCGAAACGCCAGAGCACGCATGGGAGAAACTCCAGGGGAAACGGCCTTCATGCCGCGGCCCGTCGGGGACCGCCATTCGGGACCGGATCGGCCTCGAACGCCCCGAATGAGGTGCAAAGCGCGCGCCGAAACTTCACCTGGCCGGAAAGATTTCTCGAAAGGTGAAGTATCGCAGCCTGAAACCCACTGCACACCCACAGTGAGGGGTGTGCGCAGCATCACTCGCAATTTCCCAGGTTCAGGGAAACATTTCACCGGAAGTACGAAATGATTTCGTCACTTCAGCGAAATATTTCGCGAAGAGCGTGAAATAAAAACTACTCGGATTGGAGGGTTTTGGCGGTAATTCGCTGTGCGTTGGGAACGGTCTCCTCGCTGTCAGCAAGACAACGAAGCGAATGCCGTGCCAAACCGCTCGCGATCGTTCGAAGCGGCTTCAAGCCGCGTCGGCGACCGTCGTGTCGAAGTCGAGCAGTTCGACCTCGGGGCTCATGAAGCCTTCGCGCACCGGCTCATCCCGCGCGAGATCCGTGGAGAGATACTTCTTGTTGTCGTCGCAGAAGATCGTGGCCACGGTCGCGGCCCAGCCTTCCCGCTCGAGAACCTGCAGGGCTCCGAGCAGGTTCGCCCCGGACGAGATGCCAACGCCCAGACCCAGCTCGCGGGCCAATTTCTGGGCCATCAGGATCGCGTCGCCATCGCTCACCTGGATCACCGGCGCCAGGGCGTCGAGGCGGAGGATGCCCGGGATGAACTCGTCCGACACGCCCTGGATCCGGTGACGGCCCACCTTGTGGCCCGTGGAGAGCGTGGGGGACTCGGCCGGCTCCAGGGGATGCACGCGGGCCCGGACGCCCTGGCGGGCAAAAGCCTCCCCGACGCCCATCACCGTGCCGCCCGTGCCCACGCCGGCCACGAACGCGTCGGGAGACAGGCCGAGCCGGGCGAGCTGCGCGAGCAGTTCGGGCCCGGTGGTCCGCGCATGCGCCTGCACGTTGGCCTGGTTGTCGAACTGCCGGGGCAGGAAGGCGCGGCCCAGATCGCGGCCCAGCGCCTCGGCTTTGGCGATGCTCCCCAAAAACCCTCCGTCCGCGCTCGACACCAGCCGGATCTCGGCGCCGAACGAGCGGATCATCGCCTTCCGCTCCGCGCTCATCCAGTCGGGCATGAAGATCACCACCGGATGGCCGAGGGCCGCCCCCAGGGCCGCGAAGGAGATGCCGGTGTTGCCGCTCGTGGCCTCCACGATCGTGTCGTAGGGCCCGAGAACGCCCTGCTCGATGGCCGTCCGGCAGATGTGCAGGGCCATCCGGTCCTTGATGCTGCCGGTGAGGTTGAGGTATTCGGCCTTGGCGTGGACGCGGCACTCGCGGCCGCGGTAACGCAGCCTCACGGTCAGCAGGGGCGTGTTGCCCACCATCGCCCGCAGCCCGTGCAGACGGCGGGTGCGCACGTCATCGAGCATGCCCCGGCCCTCCGCGGCCTCGCGGGTCACGGCAGGTCGCCGGACTCGGCGCCGGCGGGCGTGACCGCCGACCAGAAGACGACCTGATCCACGTCGCTCGAGACGTTGCGCACGCTGGCGTCGAGCATCCCGATCGTGATCGTGCCGGGGTGCACGCCCTGGAGCCGCAGGCCATCGGCGTCGGGCGGATTGGGCCTGTTCTGGATGGGCGGCGAGAGCACGTCGGACATCGCGGTGGCCCCCCGCGCGTTGAAGGATCCGCTCCACGCGCCGGTCTGGCCGGGGGCGATCGACCTGGCCGGATGGTTGGCGCGGCCGAGCACCGCCGCGGACGTGGTCGCGGGATGGGCGAACGTGGGGGCGATCGCCCCGCTGCGCCGGCTGTATTGCGAGACCACCGTGGCGTTGTTGGCGATCGTGCGGCAGAAGGACTCCGAGAACGAGATCGTCTTCGACGTGCCGTCGATGACCTTGCGGATCATCGGGTTGTCGGAGAAGAGCGCCCCGTTGGACAGGTAGGTCGTGGTGCCCGGAATGGCCGAATTGCCGGTGAACTCCGAGGCCGCGATGCTGCGGGTGGTGTCGGACGGGCAGTTGAACATCGCCACGACCGGCAACTGGTTGGTGAGCAGGGTGGCCACGCCCGAGAACGTCCGCCGCAGGGCCTCGTCCTCGGCGTACGACAGGATGATCACGTGAAGCGGATAGGTCGGAGACGATGAGGTGCCGCTTCGAACCGTGTTCGACAAGGCGTCCGGCAGCCGCTCGCGGAAGGCCGACTCGTAGTTCGCGACCGCCAGCGACACCTGTCTGAGCTGGTTGCCGCACTGCGTCCGCCGGGCCGCCTCGCGGGCGCTCTGCACGGCCGGCAGGAGCAGGCCGATCAGGACGGCGATGATGGCGATCACGACGAGGAGTTCCACGAGCGTGAAGCCCCGCCGTTTCTGCCGACGACCGCCTGGTGCCATGAATCGTCCTCGCGCTGACAGCCCCGAGACCCCCCGGAAGGCCGAGAGTTTATCGCACAGGTAAACTATATTGGTTGGGCCTGGAGCCGCAAGTCCGCGGTCGGCGGGCGGTTCGGCGGGGCCGTCTTCCCGCCCCGGCGGCGGTGCGGGACAAACGTGGCATGTCAGGTTTCGTGCATTTCGGGGAACTGGTGCTCGGCACCGTGGTCGCGCTCCTGCCGGTCACGAACCCGCCGGCATCGGCCCCGGCGTTTTTGGCGCTCACGGAGGGCATGACGCCGGCCCGGCGGCTGGCGCAGCTCCGCGCGGCATGCGGCTTCATGGTGGCCGTGCTCGGCACGTTCCTCCTGGGCGGGTCGCTGATCATGCGATTCTTCGGCATCTCGCTGCCCGGCCTGCGGATCGCCGGCGGACTGATGGTGGCGGGCATCGGATCCTCGATCCTCACCGGACTCGGCGACCGTCGATCGGCCGAGCCGCCCGCCGACGGGGTGGCGCCCGACAGGGACATCGCGTTCTCCCCCCTGGCCATGCCGATGCTCAGCGGCCCGGGTTCGATCGCGGTGACGCTCGGCCTGACCTCGCTGGCCAAGACGTGGCTCGACTACGTGGCGATCGGCGTGGGCATCGTGGCGGTTGCCGGCATCGCCTACCTGACGCTGCGGCTCGCCGAACCCCTCGTGCGGGCGATCGGCCGCAACGGCATGAATGCCGTGACGAAGATGATGGGCTTCCTGCTCCTCTGCATCGGCATCCAGTTCATCGTCAACGGCGTGCTGGAGATCGCCACCGATCCCGTGATCATCCGCAGCATCCGAGAGGCCGTGGATCACGAGCCGGCTGCGGGGGCTACCGAAAGGGCGGTAGAACCACCGGAAAAACCAGACCAAAAACGATAGTTGCAATACTTTGCCAACAAGATAATGTATAGGCTTTCTGGCGGCTCGTTCGAGGTTTGGTGCGAGTTCGGGTCGCCCATTGGGCTGGTGGTGACCCATGCGGCTCTCCGCCAAAACCGAGTACGCCGCGCTCGCCGTGGTGGAACTCGCGCGGCGCATCGATTCGCCGACGCCGGTGCGGGTGCGCGAGATCTGCGCGGCCCAGGGCGTGCCGCCGCGGTTTCTGGTGCACATCCTGCTGCAGCTGAAGGCCGCGGGGATCGTGGGAAGCGTCCGCGGCGCTGCCGGCGGGTATCGGCTCGCGAAATCCCCCGACTCGGTCACGCTGCTCGACATCGTCACGGCGGTGGAGGGCTCCGCCGAGGGCACGGGACTGCTCTCCACGGATCTCGCCGCCAAGTCGCGGGCGGCCTCGACGCTCGCGGCCGCGTGGGAGGCCGTCGCGGAAGCCGAGTCGCGGGCTCTCGCGGCGATCAGCATCGCGAGCCTGGCCTCGCAGTGCGGTCCGCCCGGCGAATCGATGTATCACATCTGACGCGACTCCCGACGCAGGCATCCACGCTGAGGCGGCCGTCGATGGGCTGGATGCTGCTCGCGATCGTCGCCTGCATGCTCGCCTCCGCGGTGCGAGCGGAGTCCCTCACGGCCGCGCAGGCCGCCGCCTTCGCCCGCCTGGCGCTGGAGGGCATCGCGCGGGAGTATCCCAACAAGCCCGCCGACGTGCTCAACGGCGACAGCGACGTGCAGCCGCCGCGGCGGATCCATCCGGCCTTCTACGGCTCCTTCGACTGGCATTCCGCCGTGCACGGCCACTGGATGCTCGTGCGACTGCTCCGCCGCCACCCGGGCCTCGGCATCGAGCCCGACGTGCGGGCTGCCCTGGCCGCGAACCTCAGCGCCGCGAACCTGCGGACCGAGGCCGACTTCTTCGCCCGCCCGCTCGCCCGGTCATTCGAGCGGCCCTACGGCTGGGCGTGGCTGCTCAAGCTCGCGGCGGAACTGCACGGCTGGGACGATCCGCAGGGCCGCGAGTGGGCCGGGAACCTCCGGCCGCTGACGGACGTGATCGTGGCGGCCTACCTCGAGTATTTTCCGAAGCAGACCTACCCCATTCGCAGCGGCGTCCACACGAGCACCGCCTTCGGCCTCGCCTTCGCACTCGACTACGCCCGCGCCGTGCAGCACGCGGAACTCGAGGCGCTGCTCGTCGAGCGGAGCCGCACGTATTTCGCGGGCGACCGCGACGCGCCGGCCGCCTGGGAGCCGGACGGGGCCGACTTCTTCTCGCCGAGCCTCATGGAGGCCGACCTGATGCGGCGGGTGTTGCCGGCGGGGGAGTTCCGCGAGTGGTTGCGCGGGTTCCTGCCGGGCAGCGCCGCCGGCCGCCCGCGGACGCTGCTCGAGCCGGTGGCGGTGAGCGACCGCAGCGACCTGCAGATCGTGCATCTCGACGGTCTCAACATCAGCCGTGCCTGGTGCATGCGCGACATCGCCGGCGTGTTTCCGGCGGACGATCCCGTGCGGCTCGCGCGGGAGGCCGCCGCCGCGCGGCATGCCGCCGCGGCGCTGCCGCACGTGACCAGCGGCGACTATGCCGGCGAGCACTGGCTGGCGTCGTTCGCCACCTACCTGCTCCTGTCGGACCGCTGACCAGCCATGACGCCCGAGCCCTTCGGCGACGCCGCATTCGTGCTCGCCGTGCCGGGCGGTGTGGGCGCGACGGCCACGCGCCGCGTGCGATCGCTCGCCCGGGCGGTCGCGGCCGCCGCGCCGCCGGGCACGACCGACGTGGTGGCCTCGGCCGACCGCGTCACCGGGGTCTACGACATCGGCCGGATCGGCGACGTGCAAGCCTTCGCCGCGGCCCTGGCGACGATCGCGGCGGGCGTGGCCGATGACGGGACATCGGAGCCGGTCGTGCGTCACGAGTTTCCGGTCCACTACGGCGGCGGCGATGGGCCCGACATCGACGACGTCGCCGCGCACTGCGGCGGCGACCCGGCGACCGTGGCCCGGCTCCACGCCGGTGCCGACTATGTCGTGGAGGCCTTGGGCTACGTGCCGGGCTTCGCCTACCTCGCGGGCCTGCCGCCCGAGCTCTCCATGCCGCGTCGCGTCACGCCGCGGCCCCGCGTGGCGGCGGGGTCGGTCGGCATCGGCGGCTCGCGGACCGGCGTCTATCCGTTCGCGACCACCGGCGGCTGGCACCTGATCGGCCGCTCGCCCGCGACGCTCGTCGACGGCGCGAGCACGCGGCCCTGGCTGGTGGGCGGGGGCGCGCGCGTGCGCTTCACGCCCGTGGCCGCCGGCGACCTCGTGGCTCATGCGAGCCCGTCGCCGGTTCGCACCGCACCGCCGACCGATGCCACCTGCACGGTGCTCGCGCCGGGGCTCATGACCACGATCCAGGATCTCGGCCGGCCTGGTCGGCGGGCCGCCGGGATGCCGCAGGGGGGCGCGGCCGATGCGGCGAGCCTGCGGCTGGCGAACCTCGCCGTCGGCAACCCGGAAGATGCCGCAGCGCTCGAATGCACGCTCACGGGCCCCGAGGTGCGCTTCGAGCGGGATGCCACCGTGGCCCTCGCCGGGGCGGACTTCACCGGCCTCACGCGCGGCCGACCGGTGCGGATCGCCGCCGGCGAGACGCTCGCGGTCGGCCACGCGCGGCGTGGCTGCCGCGGCTACCTCGCCTTCGCGGGCGGCCTGCGGGCGGATGCGGTGCTCGGCAGCCGCGCGACCTACCTGCCCGCACGGCTCGGCGGTCTCGACGGCCGGCCGCTCGTGGCGGGGGACCGACTCGCGGTGGATGCCGGCGGCCGCGGCGGCAGCCCGTCGCCGCTCGACCCGGCACTGGTCGCGGATCCGCCCGATCCGTGCGTGCTGCGCGTCATTCCCGAGGCCGGCACCGGCGGCTGGACCGCAAGCTTCCGGGCGAGCGCCCGGTCCGACCGCATGGGCGTGAGGCTCGAGGGGCCGCCGCTCGAGGGCGGCGGTGGCGACGGAGTGTCGGTGGCGGGGCTGCCCGGCACCGTGCAACTGCCGCCCGACGGCCAACCGATCATCCTGCTGGCCGACGCCCAGACGATCGGCGGCTACCGCGTGATCGGCCACGTGATCGCGGCCGACCTGCCGCTGGTGGCGCAGCTGCGGCCGGGCGCGGCGGTGGTCTTTCGTCCCACCACGCTCGCCGCGGCCCATGCCGCCTATCACGCGCAGGCGGCGCGGCTGGCGGCGGCGCGCGGTGCCACCGGTGGAGCGGCGTGATCCGAGGGCGAGCGATGCAGATCGATCTCAACTGCGATGTCGGCGAGGCCGCGGGCCACGATGCCGAGCTCATGCCGCTCGTGTCGTCGGCGAACATCGCCTGCGGCGGCCATGCCGGCGACGACGAGACGATGCGAGCGACGATCGCGCTGGCCCGGCGTCACGGCGTGGCGATCGGCGCGCATCCGGGCCATGCGGACCGCGCTCGCGCGGGACGGCACCCGCTGCCCATCGGCCCGGCCGCGGCGGCCGACCTCGTGCTCGGACAGATCGCGCGGCTGGCCGCCGTGGCCGGCGGCGGACTGCACCACGTGAAACTGCACGGCGCGCTGTACCACCAGGCGGAGACCGATGCGGCGCTCGCCGCGGCCATCGGCGCCGCACTGGGCCGGGCGCATCCGCGGCTCGTGGTCTACGCACCGGCCGGCGGCCGCTTCGCCGCCGCGGCCCGGGGCTGCGGCCTGGCGGTGGCCGACGAGGCCTTTCTGGACCGGGCCTACGCCGATGCGCACACACTCGTGCCCCGCGACCAAACCGGTGCGCTCGTCACCGATCCTGCGGCCGCGGCCGCCCGGGCCGTCGCACTCGTCCGCACGGGCCGCGTGCGGTCTGCCGACGGTCGCGATCTCGTCATCCGTGCCGCCACGCTCTGCCTCCACGGCGACGGTCCGGATCCGGTCGCCCTCGCCCACGCGGTGCGGCAATCACTCGCCGCGTCCGGCATCGAGGTCACCGCCGCCGTGGGTCGCCGCGCCGCTGATTCGCCGCTCCCTTGACTGCGGAAGGCAGTGGCCCGCGTGGCTCGCGCAGCACCGCGTGAGGTACAATTGCTCCATGTCGAACGTGGCCCGTAACGACTCCGCAGTCGAGTCGCGGAACATCCCGGTGGCGGGTGAAGTGGCGGCGACGACGTGCACACCTGCGGTCGCGGAGTGGGTCGGAAGACTCGGAGACACGGAGCCCGATGCCTACGCGTCGCTGACGCCGGCCGAGCGAATCGAGATGGTGTGGCCGATCACGGTCAGTGCCTGGGCCTTCAGCGGAAAGCCGTGCGATGAATCGCGACTACGCCGAGATGTTGAGCGCTTTGGCCGCCGCCGAGGCTGACTTCCTGGTCGTCGGCGCCTACGCCGTCGCCGGCCACGGAGTGCCGCGGGCGACCGGCGACATCGATCTGTGGGTGCGTCCCAGCGTCGACAACGCCGCTCGAGTGTGGCGAGCCCTCGAGCGGTTCGGCGCCCCGAGAAGTCGCCTGGCTCCCGAGTCGTTCGCGCAGCCAGACGTCGTCTACCAGATCGGTCTGCCGCCGAACCGGATCGACATCCCGACCTCGATCGATGGAGTGGAGTTCGAGGCAGCCTGGCAGGAGCGGGTGCCGTGTGTCGTGGACGGCATCGAGTTTTGCATGCTGTCGCTGCGCCATCTGCTGATGAACAAGCGGGCGACCGGCCGTCCGCAGGATCTCGCTGACATCGCCCGCCTGCAGGAGCGCGGCGGTTGAGCGTGCGGCGGTCCGCCCTCATCCGCATGAGATGACAGACCGATGGACATGAACGGGACGGATCCACATGCCCGCCATCGCAGGCTGACCCGCGGCCGGTTGATCGCGGTGCTGTGGCTCGCGTGCGCGACGACGACCCCGCGCGCCGCGGAACCGGTGTCGGCGGCGGTCGAGCCGCTCGTGGCGCATGCGCCGCGTGCCGGCGGCGACACGGCCTTCACGTGCGACCCCGACGACCTGCGAGGCGACACGCGGACGCTGCCGATCGGCGTGTTCGACTCGGGGATCGGCGGCCTCACCGTGCTGGAGGCCATCCTGGCGCTCGACGCCTTCGACAACCGATCGTTGCAGCCGGTTGCCGACGGCATCCCCGACTTCGCGGGCGAGCGGTTCGTCTACCTGGGCGACCAGGCGAACATGCCCTACGGACAGTACCCGCGCGAGGGCAACGAGCCGTTCCTGCGCGAGCTCATCCTCAAGGATGCGGTGTTTCTCCTCGGCCGACGGTTCTGGCCCGCGGCTGCCGCGGCCGCGCCGCGGCTCGACAAGCCGGCCGTGAAGGCGATCGTGGTGGCCTGCAACACCGCCACGGCCTACGGGCTGGCCGACATCCGCGGGGCGATCGACCGCTGGGGCGTGCCGGTGCGGGTGGTGGGCGTGGTCGAGGCCGGGGCCCGCGGGGTGCTCCAGTCGGATCGCGCGGGCCGCGACGACGAGGCGGTCGCCGTGCTGGCGACGGTGGGCACGTGCGCGAGCATGGCGTATCCCAGGGCGATCGCCGCGGCCTTCGGCCGCGCCGGTCGGCGCGTGCCGCGGGTGGTGCAGCGGGGATCGGCCGACCTCGCCGGGGCGATCGAGGGCGACCCCGCCGTGGCGGCGCGGACGACGGTGGAGCAAGCGATCGCCGCCGACGTGGCGGCACTCGTCGACGAGCAGCGACGCGACGCCGACGCGAGGCCCGTGGGTACCGTCGTCCTCGGCTGCACGCACTTTCCGCTCGTGCGGGAGGCGATCGTCGCCGAGTTCATGCGGCTGCGAGACACCGCTGCCGACGGCGGCCGGCTGGTCGCCGAGACGATCGAGGTGGTCGATCCGGCCAGTCTCGCGGCCAGGGAGCTGTTCCGCACGCTGGCAGCCCAGCGGCTGCGTGCCCCGGCGGCGAGGGCCCCCGACCTGCCCGATCTGTTCTTCATGTCGGTGGCCGGGCCGGCGGCGGACGAAACCGCCCCGGCGGACAAGTTTCACCGCGTGCCGGGCCGGCTGGGCGTCGAGGACACCCGCGTCGTCCCGATGCGGGCCGACCTGCTGCCGCCGACCAGCCGGGCGCTGATCCGCACGCGGCTGCCCCACGTGTGGCGCACCCTCGGCTGGTGACGTTCGCGAACGAGCCTGGGCCGTGAGCCACGCACCGTCACCGGTCCGACGCCCGCGGTCGGCCGGCAGCCCGCAGCACGCGCAGCACGTTGCCACTCATGATCTTGGCGATCTGCTCCGGCCGATAGCCCCGGTTGAGCAATTCCTGCGTGATGACCGGATAGGCCGACACGTCCTCGAGCTGCCTGGGCACCTGCGATACGCCGTCGAAGTCCGAGCCGATGCCGACGTGGTCGATGCCGGCGACCTGCACCACGTGATCGATGTGGTCGACCACGTCGTGCACGGAGCCCCGGTCGAGGGGATGCTCCGCCTCCCAACGCTTCCTCGCCGCCTTGTAGTCGGCGTCCTCGGGAAACTCCGCGCGCAGCCGCCGGCTCACGTCGAACATGTCGGCTCGCCGGCGGGCCGACTCGGGATGCACGAAGCCCGAGTAGAAGGTGACCATGATCACGCCGCCGTTGGCGGCCGTGAGTGCGAGCACGTCGTCGGGCACGTTCCGCGGATGGTCCGCGACCGCACGGGCCGAGGAATGGGAAAAAATCACCGGCGCGGAGGTCACCCGCAGCGCGTGCCGCATCGTGTCGGGCGAGACGTGAGAGAGGTCGACGAGCATCCCCAGCCGGTTCATCTCGCGAACAACTTCCTCGCCGAAGGGCGTGAGCCCGCCGTGCCTCGGCTCGTCGGTGGCCGCATCGGCCCAGCCGACCGTGTCGATATGCGTCAGCGTCATGTAGCGGGCGCCGAGGTCGTGGAGACGCCGCAGGTTGGCCAGCGAGTCCTCGATGCAGTGCCCCCCCTCGACACCGATCAGCGATGCGATCCGGACCGCCTTGCGACAGCGGTCGACGTCGTCGGCCGACAGGGCCAACGCGAAGGTGTCCGGATGGCGGCGGATGAGTTCGCGGACGAGTTCGATCTGCTCGAGCGTGGTCTGCAGCGCCGTGCCCTTCCGGGCCGTCTCGCTCGGGGCGTAGACCGACCAGAACTGGGCGCCGACGTTGCCCTTGCGGAGCCGGGGAATGTCTGTGGCGTAGGCGGGCGCACCGGCCACGAGGTCGACGCGATCGAGGCTGCCGCCGACCGTGGTCCGCAGCTTCCACGGCAGATCGTTGTGGCCGTCGAACACGAATGTTTCGGCATGTACCCGCAGCGCCTCGTCGCCCAGGGTGACGGCGGGTCGCACGTCATCCGCCAGCGCGGGACAAGACGCGGGGATGGCCGCGGCGAGCAGTAGCGCCGCCTGAACACGACTCGGACGTGCGGGTGACATGCAGGTGCACCGCGTCAGCGGTCCGGCGCGAGATGCACGGGGGGTGCGGTGAGCATACCGCAGTCGATCGGACACCGGCGCCGCGGCGGCCGTGGCCTACAGAGCCTGCCGATGCCGGCGCTTCACGCGATGCTGCGTCGGGGCCGCAGTGGTCGCGGATGCGGGGACCGTCGGCGGGGTTCCACGTGGTGCGCGACCACCTGCGGCACGGGCCGGCCCCGATCGACGGCCGCGACCGCCGCGCGAGCGGCGGCCGCCATGCACGCGTCCTGCATCCCGCGTGGTGGGCTGGAGCAGGGCGACCGTTGCGTCCTCCACGGCGGGCGGGGCATTTCGCGAGGCGATCGGCTTCCGCAGCAGCCGCTCGATGGCCTGCAGCCGCAGCCGCTCCTCGGGGTCGCAGAAGCTCACGGCCTCGCCCGACCGCCCGGCGCGGCCGGTGCGGCCGATGCGGTGGACGTAGGTCTCGGGCTCGTGCGGCAGTTCGAAATTGACGACGTGGGAGATGCCGTCGACGTCGATGCCGCGGGCAGCGATGTCGGTGGCGATCAGCACGGGCGGCCGCGGTGCCTTGAAGGCGGCGAGGGCCCGCTCCCGCTGGCTCTGCGACTTGTTGCCGTGGATGGCCGCCGCGTCGATCCCGGCCTTGACCAGGTCGCGCTGCAGCTTGTCGGCGCCGTGCTTTGTGCGGGTGAAGACGATCACCCGGTCCATCGACCCGTCGCGGAGGAGCGACACGAGCGCCGTCCGCTTGCCGGCCTTGGGCACGTGGAGCACCGACTGGGCCACCGTCTCCGCCGGCGTGGCCTGCCGCGCGGTCTGCACCTCGAGCGGGTCGCGGAGCATCGACTCGGCGAGCCGCCGCACCTCGTGGGGCAGCGTGGCCGAGAACAGCAGCGTCTGCCGGTCCCGCGGCAGGAGCGACACGATCCGCCGGACGTCGTGGATGAACCCCATGTCGAGCATCCGGTCGGCCTCGTCGAGGACGAGGAACTCCACCGCCCCGAGGTCGACGAGTCGCTGGCCGACGAGGTCGAGCAGCCGCCCCGGGGTGGCCACGAGCACCTCCACGCCCCGCCGCAGCGCCTCGGCCTGGGGCCTGAGGCCCACGCCGCCGTAGACCACGGCGCCCGCGAGGCCCGTGTGGCGGCCGTAGGTCCGGAAGCTCTCGTGGATCTGGCCGGCGAGCTCGCGGGTGGGGGCGAGCACGAGCACGCGGCAGCGCCGCGGCGCCCGAGGCCTGGGCGACGCGAGCAGCCGCTCGAGCAGCGGCAGCGCAAACGCGGCCGTCTTGCCGGTGCCCGTCTGGGCGCAGCCGAAGAGGTCACGGCCGGCGAGCACGGGAGGGATCGCCCGGGCCTGGATGGGCGTGGGCGAGGCGTAGCCCGCGGCGGCGAGGCCGCGGAGCAGGGGGGCCGAGAGGCCCAGGGTGTCGAAATTGGTCATGGATGTCATGGCTGGAAAGACTCTGTCCTGGAAGAAAACGCATCCGGATTCCGGAAGCAGCACCACGGCGGCGCAGCGATCCCACGATGGATCACGGCCTGCCAAGCAACCTGTTCGCGGGACCGGGCGAGACTGACCTCGCCGCACCGGAACGTCGCTTCGAGAGATGCGATCGCGGCGAACTCTCGCCGGGCCCGAAGGCCTCGGCATTCGCCATCATCGATTCCGAACGAGCAAATCATAGCACACCAGGTCCGTCGCCGCAATGCGACCTCCACGTCTGTTAGGCTCGGGCGATACGACTGGGAGTGCGAGGAGTGAACGCGGTGACGAAAGCCTGTCGAACGGAGGCGCGGAGCGTGATCCTGCGACTGCGGCGGTACCGCGATCGGATGCAGGAGATCGCGACGGCGGCAGTCGGTGCGACGACGGCCGGGGTCGGCGGCGAGGCCGGTGTGCTGCGGAAGTTCGAGTCGCTGCGGGCCGACCTCGTCAGCGACGCCCACGAGTGCGGGATCGGCTGCAAGCGCATGGTTCAGACGACGTGCGAGCACGACTTCCTCTGGCCGGCACTCCGCGAGGCGGCCGACGCCATGGGAGCGAGCCCCGGGCCGCAGGCGGTCGAGGCCTGCTCGCAGGCCGGCCTGCAATCCGCGCAGCTCCGGATCCAGCACTATCTCGGGGAGCTCGAGCACAAGTGGCCCACGCTCTAGCAGGCCGTGGACAAAGCCATCCCTGGCAATCCTGTTCGGCACGGGATTTGCGCATGAGCGACCCGGCAAGATGAGGGATGCGGGCTGAGTTGCGCGCTACTGATCATGGCGTTATCGTGCCGTCCATGGCCGGACGGACCCAACGCGAGATCCGCGATCAGG
>JBJTIV010000073.1:0-10946 GCA_046095145.1 Planctomycetaceae bacterium | reverse complement strand
GGAGGGCAGGATGCCCGCAGCGAACGTCCGGCGACGGGGCATGGGTAGCCCCGAACCCACGCCAGCAGACGTTCCCCGCCAGCAATGCGGCATCAGCGGCACACCGGGTTCGGGCGCGCGAGGATTAAGTGGAAGCCGTATTACAACGCCCGCAGCCGCTCGACGCCGGCGATGATCAGGGCCGCCGCGGCGTCGACCTCGGCCCGGGTGGTGAACCGCGACAGGCCGAAGCGGAGGCTGGCGCGGGCCTCGTCCTCGGAAAGCCCCAGCGCCAGGAGCACGTGACTCGGTCGCGGGCTCTCCGACGAGCAGGCGCTGCCCGAACTCACCGCGAGGCCGTCGGCCGCGAGGGTCTCGAGCAGCGTCTGCCCGTCCACGCCCGGCACGCGGACATTGAGATTGTTGACCAGCCGCAGCGGCTCGCCGGCGGTGGTGGTCGCCTCGAGCGGCGGGCCGTTGAGCGCAAGTCCGGGGATTCCCGCGGCGAGCCGGTCCCAGAGCCGGTCCCGGAGATCGCGGATCCGCGGCACTTCTTCAGCGCGGCCGTCCACGGCCAGCCGGGCGGCCGTCGCGAGCCCCACGATCGCCGGCACGTCGAGCGTGCCGCTCCGCAGGCCGCGTTCCTGCCCGCCGCCGAACACGAGCGGATCGAGCCGCACGGCCCGGCCGCGGCGGCGGACGAACAGCGCACCGGCCCCCTTCGGCCCGTGAAACTTGTGGGCGGAGAAGCTCGCCAGGTCCACGTCCAGGTCGTCGACGGCGACGGGCATGCGGCCGAGCGCCTGCGCGCAGTCGACGTGGAGCAGTGCCCCGTGCGCGTGCACCTCCCGCGCGATCGCCGCCACGTCCTGCACGATCCCGATCTCGTTGTTGGCCAGGAGCACGGACACCAGGAACGTGTCGGGCCGCAACGCATCGGCGACCGCCTCGGGCCTCACGCGGCCGGCCGGCCCCTCGGCGTCGCCGCGTCCGGCGACCGGCAGTCGCACGACCGCCGCGCCCGAGCGCTCCAGATGCTCGATCGGGTCGAGCACCGCGCGATGCTCGGTCTGGAGCGTGACCACGTGGCCCGGGCCGCCGCGGTCGCGGGCCCGGGAGGCCGCGCCGAGGATCGCGAGGTTCGCGCTCTCGGTGGCGCCGCTCGTGAACACGATCTCGCGCGGCTCGGCGCCGATCGCGGCGGCGAACGCGGCCCGGGCGTCCTCGACGGCGACGCGGGCCTCGCGGCCCATCTCGTGGGTCGTGCTGCCGGCGTTGCCGTAGTGGTCGGTGAGCCACGGCAGCATCGCCTCGAGCACCCGCGGGTCGAGCCGCGTGGTCGCGTGGTTGTCGAGGTAGATCATGATCGGGGCGCCGCGGACGCAGCTACACGATCGTACCCGCACGGAGCGCGTCGAGCGTGATCTGCGACCAGGTCTCGAACCGTTCCCGGTCGGCGACGAGCGCCGCCAGCGGCTCGAAGCCGCACTCCACGAGGTCGCTCTCCCGCGAGACCACCTCGGGCCGCTCGAGTTCGAGCACGTGCACGATCCCGAGGTGCACGCTGCCCACGGCGTTGGAATCGTCGTTGATGAGCCCCACGCAGCGGGCCGTCCAGCCCCCGTCGATCGCGATCTCCTCGGCCAGTTCGCGGCGCATGCCGGCCTCGTACGACGTGTCGTCGCCGTGCGCGCCGTCGGTGCTCGCGATGTGGCCGCCGATCCCGACCGACCGCTTGGCCCGCAGCCGCGCCTCGCTCTGACCGCCGCCGCGGGTGTAGGCGAAGTAGTGCGCGACGCCCGCGGCGTCACGCCACGAGAGCACGCAGTAGGGAATCAGCTGCTTGAACGACGGGTCCTCCTCCACCGCGGCCCGCGGCCGCCACGACGTCTGCCGCGGATCGAGCAGCGCCGGCAGGTAGGCGGCCACGTCTCCACAGAACCCCTGAAACGCGCCGACCCGGTCGAACAGCGACCGGGGCACGACGAGCACGTCCTCGCGGGGGAACGAGTTCATGGGGGGAGAGGATAGCGAAACCTGTCGACGCGCCCAATCGGCCCGGGGCTGCCCACACCCTCTCGCCGGACGCTCGCTGCGCCCATCCTGGGCTTCGCTCGCTCGGAGACGTCTGCGCTCCGGCATCCTGCCTGCGCTGGCCGTCTACGCCGGCTCGAGGGGATGGGCGACCCCGAGCCTGCTTCAACTCTCCTGGACGAGACGAGCGGCGACCTGCAGTCCGTCGGCGTCACTCGATCAGCATGGCGTCGCCATAGCTGTAAAAGCGGTAGCGCTCGCGGACGGCCTCGGCGTAGGCACGGAGCACGAGGTCGCGGGACGCCAGGGCGCTCACGAGCACGAGCAGCGTCGTCCGCGGCATGTGGAAATTCGTGATCAGGCAGTCCACGGCGCGGAACGGGAAGCCCGGCGTGATGTAGAGGTTCGTGAACCCGCTCCAGGCCGCGATCTCGCCGGCCCGCGCCGCGGTCTCGAGCGTGCGCACGGCCGTCGTGCCCACGGCCACCACCCGGCCGCCCCGGGCCCGGGCCTCCCGGACGGCCGTCGCCGTCTCCGGCGGACAGGCGCACCACTCGGCGTGCATCTCGTGGTCGGCGATGCGGTCGGCCGTGATCGGCCGAAAGGTGCCCAGGCCCACGTGGAGCGTGACCGCCGCGCGGGCCACGCCGCGGGCCTCGAGCGCGGCCAGGAGGTCGGGCGTGAAGTGCAGCCCGGCCGTGGGGGCCGCCGCCGAGCCGCTCTCGCGAGCGAACACGGTCTGGTAGCGTTCGCGGTCGCCGGCCTGCTCCGCGCCGCCGCGGATGTAGCCCGGCAGCGGCACGCGGCCCACGCGCTCGAGCACGGTCTCCGCCGGCGCGAACGAGTCGGGCCGGGCGAGCCAGGCGCCCCCTTCCCCGCGGCCCACGAGCTCGAGCGTGAGGCCCTCGGCGCCGGCGCGATCCACGAGGATCACCCGTTCGCCGAGCGTGGGGCGGCCGCGGGTCTGCGCGAGCACGACCCAGGCGCCGGCCTCGGGGCCCTCGGCCGCCACCCGCAGGAACAGCCCCTCCCAGCGGCCGCCCGTGGCGGCGCGGCGGCCCACGAGCCGCGCGGGCACCACCCGCGTGTCGTTGACCACGAGCAGGTCGCCGGGCCGGAGCAGCGCCGGCAGGTCGCGGCCGTGCCGGTGCGCGCGCGCACCGTCCGCGCGGCGCACGTGCAGGAGCCGGGCGGCCGCCCGGTCGGCGAGCGGCTCCTGCGCGACGAGCTCGTGCGGCAGGTCGTAGTCGTAGCGGGCGGCGTCGGCGTGCGGATCCGGCTCGGACATCACCGCGGAGCCTACCCGGTAGACTGGGGGCATGCCGTCGCCCAGCGTCCACACGAGCGTCATGCCCGTCGAGGCGCTGGGGCTGCTCGCCGTGCGGCCGGGCATGCGGGTCGTCGACGGCACGCTCGGCGCCGGGGGCCACACCCGGCTGCTGGCCGAGGCGGTCGGCCCCGCGGGTCTGGTGATCGGCGTCGACCGCGACCCCGCGGCGATCGCCCGCGGGGCGGAGGCGCTCGCCGGGCTGCCCGTGCGGTTCGCGCAGGCCAACTTCAGCGACATCCCCGAGGTGCTCGACGCCCTGGGGATCGACCGCGTGGACCGCGTGCTCCTCGACGTGGGCCTGTCGAGCGACCAGCTCGCCGACGACACCCGCGGCTTCTCCTTCGATTCCGACGGCCCGCTCGACCTGCGGTTCGATCCCACCGAGGGCGAGCCGGCCTGGCGGATCGTCAACCGCATGCGGCCCGAGAGCCTCGCCGACATCATCCACGAGTTCGGCGAGGAGCGGCACAGCCGGCGGATCGCGCGGCGGATCGCGGCGGTGCGCGAGCGGGAGCCGATCCGCTCGGCCCGCGAGTTCGCCCGGGTCGTGGCCTCCGCGGTTCCGCGGCAGTACCCGCCGCCCCGCATCCACCCGGCCACGCGCACGTTCCAGGCGCTCCGCATCGCCGTCAATCAGGAGCTCAAGAGTCTGCGGATCGCGCTCGAGCGGATCCCCACGCGGCTGGCCCCGGGCGGCCGGCTGGCCGTGATCGCCTTCCATTCGCTCGAGGACCGGCTGGTGAAGGAGGCCTTTCGCAACCGGCAGACCTGGGAGGCCCTCACGAGGTCGCCCGTCGAGGCGTCGGCCGAGGAGGTGCTCCGCAACCCGCGGAGCCGCTCGGCGAAGCTCCGCGCGGCCCAGGTGGTGGCAGCCCCGGTGGCGGCGACCCCGGCCATCTGAGGGTCGCGGGAAACCCTGCAGACCACCCGGTTTGCCGGGCTCGACCGCTCTGGCGGCGACCCGCCGATTCGGGGATGATCCGCGACCCTCCCGGCCGCCCCGTTCCCGGTCCTGCGCATGGGTCGCGAGAAGACAATCCTCCTCGGCTTCCTCGGCCTGCTCGCCGGCGTGTTCGTGGGCGTGTTGTCGCTGAAGCTGCTCGTGCCGCGGCCACCGACCGGCACGGGACCCGACATCCGCCCCGAGGTCGCCGTCACGACGGCGCAGCAGCGAGTCGATCCACCTGCTCCCTCGGCCGACGGCTGGGACTTCGCCGCGGCACCTCCCCTGGTGGCCGACGGGCCCGCCGCGTCGGCCGCCGTCGGCGCCGAGCCGCCGCGCTTCAGCCGGTTCGCGGCGCCGGAGCAAGCCGCGCCGCCACCGGCCCCTGCGCCAGCAGACGCCACGCCGCCCGTCGCCCACGCCGACGACGTCGTGGCGCCCGTCTCCTGGCAACGGTCGGAGCCCGCCGTCGACACCGTGGCCGGCCCCGCCACACCCGCGCGGCTGCTGCCCGTGGCGGGTGCGTACGTCGTGCAGGCCGGCGACTCGTGGTGGGACCTGGCCGACCGGGCCTACGGCGACGGCCGCCTGTATCGCGCGTTGTTCGCCTGGAACCGGTCACGAGACCCGCGGATCACGCTCGCGCCCGGCACCCGGCTCGACGTGCCGCCGCTGGACCGGCTGCAGGCCACGTGGCCGCGGCTGGCGTCACCCGCCCTGCCCCGCTGACTCCCCGGAGGCGAATCGATGCGCACCAAGGCCGAGATCGTCCGCGACTGGCTGCCCCGCTACACCGGCCGCGACCTGGACTCCTTCGGCAAGTACGTGCTGCTCACGAACTTTTCCCGCTACGTGACCTCCTTCGCCACGCGGTTCGGCGTGCCCGTCGTCGGCGACGGGTTTCCGATCCAGTCGGCGAGCGCCGAGAACCTCACGATCCTCAACTTCGGCATGGGCAGCGCGATGGCGGCCACGGTCATGGACCTGCTGGCGGCCGTGGAGCCGGCGGCGGTGCTGCTCCTGGGCAAGTGCGGCGGACTCAAGAAGACGAAGATCGGCGACTTCATCCTGCCCATCGCCGCCATCCGCGGCGAGGGCACGAGCAACGAGTACTTCCCTCCCGAGATCCCCGCCCTGCCCTCGTTCCGCCTGCAGGCGGCGGTCTCGGCCGCCATCGCCCGTCACGGCCACGACTACTGGACCGGCACCGTGTTCACGACCAACCGCCGCGTCTGGGAGCACGACGACGACTTCAAGGATTACCTGGTGAGGACGCGGGCCATCGGCATCGACATGGAGACGGCCACCCTGTTCGTGGTGGGGTTCGCCAACCACATCCCCAAGGGGGCGCTGCTGCTGGTCTCCGACAACCCGATGACGCCGGAGGGCGTGAAGACGTCGGCCAGCGACCGCGACGTGAGCCAGCGCTTCGTCGACGCCCACCTCGCCATCGGCATCGACGCGCTGGTGGAACTCCGCGACTCGGGCGCCTCGGTGAAGCACCTGCGCTACGAGTGAGGCCGTCGCCGGTTCACTTCACCGTCGTGGGGACCGCGGCCGCCGCAGCCGGCGGGGAGAACTTGTAGGCGGCGTTCTTCACGTCGAAGTCGAGGTCGGTGAAGCCGTTGTTGAGCTTCACGTTCATGTAGGTGTACTCCTCGACGAGCAGCGGCGGATCACCGGCGTTCTCCGCCCACTCGTAGGCCTCGAACCGCACCGGGATCTTCATCCCGTCGTCGATGAACACCCGCGCCATGTGGTAGCGAAAGTTCCGCCGCGGCACCGGGTGCACCACCTGGATGCAGGTGCAGGGGCGGCCGTTGACCTTCGACCCCGGGAAGAAGTTGACCTCGCACTCGCCGAAGTGGGAGTCGTGCTCGGCCACCTCGATCAGTTTGCCCGTCAGGTTCTTCACGCCGATCTCGGTGATCGGATACCGCTGCCCCTCCATCGCGATCATGCTGTCGGGCTTGAGTGCGACCGTGCCCATCATCGCCCGCACGCCGCTGCCGGCGTGGGCGAGCATGCAGCCGTCATTCTGGCCCTCGACCCAGATCACCTCCTGGCCCTTCACCGCGTCCGGCCCCAGGAAATTGAGGTACACGCTGAAGGGCTCGTGGCGGACCTTCACGAAGATGTACTGGACGTCGCCAAGATTCCCGTTGACCCGTTCCCGCTTCACCATCGTGCAGGAGTAGTCCCGGATCGAGGCCTCGATGCCGGCGAGGCCCGCCTTGGCCATGGCGAGCGCCGGGAGGAGCGGGTGCTCGCCCGCCGTGGCGGTCGCGGCGTCGCCCGCATCGGCGGCAACGGGGGTGGCGGGACCGGCGGGCTGCTGCGGCTGAACCGCGAGTTCTTGGCCGCTCAGGGCGGGGAGAAAGGAACCGGCGAGAAACGCGGCCAGGGTGACCGTGGCCGCAGACATCTTCCGCATCGAGCGAACCCTCCGTGGTTTCGACCGCCACCGGGGCGCCATCCCGCGGCCGCTGCGGCCATCGGCATGGACATCCTCGAGACAAGTCCTAGTTGCATCGCCGCCACGGCCGGCGGAATTCAGGCCGTCGCCGGGCGTCCGGACGAGCGGCAGATCCGACACGACCGGACTGCGGCGGAAAGGTAGCGGCCCCGGCCCGGCGCCGGCCATGCCACTTTGGGCCTGTTTTGCCGGGTTCCCGGGGGTACGACCGCGCATCCTTGCCGCCCGGAACGCGGCGAACCATGCTTGCGCCCAGCCCTCCCGGAATGCGCCTCCCGCCATGGCCACGATCGACCCGGTTCCCCTTCCCGCCGGCCTCAGGGCCACCCGGGTCGAGTCGCTGCCGTTCGGGGAGAACACCTACGTGGTGTTCCGGCCCGACCGGCCGGACTGCGTGGTCGTGGACCCGGGCTTCGAGCCCGGCGCGATCGTGGCGGCGATCGCCGCGGACGGCCTCGAGCCGCGGGCGATCCTGCTCACCCACGGCCATTCGGACCACATCGCCGGCAACGCCTCCCTGCGCGAGCGCTGGCCGGGCCTGCCCATCCTGATCGGCCGCCACGACGCGGCCAAGCTCACCGACGCCGAGCAGAACCTGTCGGCGCCCTTCGGCCTGCCCCTCACCAGCCCGCCGGCCGACCGGCTCCTCGACGACGGCGAGGCGGTCGAGATCGCGGGGCTCGAATTCATGGTCCGCGCGCTGCCGGGTCATTCGCGGGGCCACGTGGTGTTCGTGGTGCGGGGCACCTCGCCGCCGGTGGTGCTGGGAGGCGACGTCCTGTTCCGCGAGAGCGTGGGCCGGACCGACTTTCCCGACGGCGACGCCGTCGCGCTGGCCGCCGGCATCCGCGGCGTGCTCTACGCGCTGCCCGACGACGCCATCGTGCTGCCCGGCCACGGGCCGCCCACCACGGTGGGCCACGAACGCCGCCACAACCCCTTCGTGCCGGGCCGTTCCGCCGCGGCCGACGAGCATTGACCGCCTCCGCCGCAGCCGTCGAAGATGCCCTCATGATCTCTCCGGCCCCCCGCCCGGTCCCCGTCGACGTCGAGCCGCCGCGGCTGTCCGCGCAGCGGTCGCCCTTGTGCCGGGCCGCGGGCCTGTCGCTGGCGGCCCTGGCCCGCCTGCTGGCCGGGGCGAGCGTGCGCTGGATCGCCAGCCAGCCCGACACCTGCCAGCGGGTCTACTTCGCCAACCACACCAGCCACCTCGACGCGATCGTGATCTGGTCGTCGCTGCCGCAGGCCGTCCGCGAGGTGACCCGGCCGGTGGCCGCGAAGGACTACTGGTCGCGGGGGCTCGTCCGTCGCTGGCTCGCCCAGGAGGTGTTCGACGCGATCCTCATCGATCGCACCGACATCAAGGTGCACCAGAGCCCGGTCGACATGATGCTCCGCGAGGCCGGCAGCACCCACTCGCTGATCGTGTTCCCGGAGGGCAGCCGGAGCATCAACGGCGAGGTCGGGGAGTTCAAGAGCGGGCTGTTCTACCTCGCCAAGAAGCGGCCCGACATCGAGCTCGTGCCCGTGCACATCGACAACCTCAACCGCGTGCTGCCCCGCGGCGAGTTCCTGCCCGTGCCGCTGCTCTCGTGCATCAGCTTCGGGCCGCCCCTGTGGCTCGAGTCGGGCGAGGCCAAGCCCGATTTCCTCGCCCGCGCCCGCCGCGCCGTGCTGGCCCTCAAGGAATGACGCGGCCATGAACGACGTGCGGACGGTCGCCCTGATCACCAGCGTGCTCGCGCTGTTGTCCGCCGCCACGCTCGTGGGCCAGTTCCTCAAGCGCCACCCCGACCGCGGGCTCGACGCCGGCGCCGTCCGCACCTTCAACCTCCGGCTCCGCGGCTGGTGGATCCTGTGCACCGTGCTGGCCGCCGCCTTCTGGCTGGGCACGACGGCCACGGTGGTGCTGTTCGGGCTCGTCTCCTTCTGGGCCCTGCGGGAGTTCATCACGCTCACGCCCACGCGGAAGGGCGACCACCGGGCGCTGTTCTGGGTGTTCTTCCTGTTCCTGCCGCTCCACTACGTGCTCGTGGGCCTCAACCGCTACGACATCTTCAGCGTCTTCCTGCCGGTCTACGCGACGCTGTTCGTGCTCACCCGCGTGGCGGTGGCGGGCGACTACAAGCGGTTTCTGGAGCGGACCGCCAAGATCCAGGCCGGCCTCGTGGTGTGCGTCTACTGCCTGTCGTTCGCGCCGGCGCTCCTGCTCCTGCCGATCGGCGGGCCCGCCGGCCCCGACCGCAGCGCCAACTTCCGACTGCTGTTCTTCCTGATCCTGCTCGTGCAGTTCGCCGACTGCATGCAATACGTATGGAGCCGGGTGCTCGGCCGGCGGCTCGTGGCACCGGCCGTGAGTTCCAACCGCACCTGGGAGGGCCTCCTCGGCAGCGCCACGAGCACGGCGCTGTTGGCGGCGGTGCTGTGGTGGGCCGCACCCCCGTTCGAGCCCTGGCAGGCGTCGCTGGCAGGCCTCGTCGTGGCGGTGATGGGCTTCGCCGGCGGCATGACGATGAGCGCCATCAAGCGCGACCGCGGCGTCAAGGACTACGGCACGCTCGTGGTGGGCCACGGCGGCGTGCTCGACCGGATCGACTCGATCTGCTTCGCCGCGCCGGTCTTCTACCACCTCACGCTGCTCGTGACCGGCGTGAAGCCGATCTGACTTCACGCGTGCAGGGCCATCCATGGCCCCTGCACGCGTGGCCGACCGCCGCATCCTGCGGCGAACCTTACGCGTACAGGGCCAGGCCGGGGCTGCCCGTGCCGCCTCGTCCGGACGTTCGCTTCGGGCATCCGCATGGCACGACCGACGGCCTTCGCGCCCGGTGTCCCCCGGCTGCCGCCCGGGGGCTTGCATGACGCGTTGCCACGTCTCCCATCCAAGCCCGGAGCGGCAGCGACGGGACTCCGGGCCGTTGGGCGAGACCGGATCCGACTGCGTCAGCGGATGCGCGTGGCCGCGGCGTCGGCCGTGCGCGAGGCCTGCCGCGCGTAGATCGACTGGCGGCCCACGGTGCTCGTCAGGGCCGCCGGCGCCGGCCGCGCCGGCGCGTCGGGGCTCTGGCCGCGGGTCGTGGCCGCCCAGGAGGCGGGTGCGGAGGGGGCCGCCGCGGCGAGTGCGGCCGGCGGGGCCGGGCAGCCCTGCTTCACCCAGTCGAGCCACACATGCTGCATCTGGGCCACGCCCGGCACGCCGTAGTGCGCGGCCAGCGCGGCGGACCAGTTCTCCGTGGCCAGGCCATCGGCCACGAACTGCACGTACTTGTGGCGGCCGCCCCGCTCGATGAGAAACCGGGCCAGCGAGTAGCCCTGCGAATAGAGCGGCAGCACGTCGGCCGGATACTCCCGCATCGCGAACATCTCGGGAAACGCGATGCCGCGGCCCGTGGTCAGGAACTCGATGAGCATGCGGTGCTGCCGGGCCCGCTCCACCGGGTGCTCGACCGTCGTGCAGGCGCCCTCGTCGGCCCAGCGGGGCAAGGGCCGCCGGAAGTGGCTGGCGAAGATCGTGTGGGTGATCTCGTGGGGCAGCACCGAGTCGAGGACCCGCTCCTCGCTGCCCTGGATCGTCATCGTCCAGTTGAAGACCTCGCCCTTGTCGAAGACGAAGCTCGTGGCACCGCCGGCTCCGAGATGGGGGGCGACCTGGGCGGTGATCGGGCAGGGCCGGCTCCAGCGCGGCAGCGGCGCACCGAGCCACTCGACCGCGAGGGTGTGCCGGTACTGCTCGGCCGCGTCGCCGATCTTGCGGGCCAGGGCCTCGCTCGGGGCGTCGACCAGGAAGTTCGCGGTGCGGTATCCGGCCGCGTCGGCCCGCCCCGCGCCGGCCGCCAGGGCGACCCCGAGGACCGCGACGCACCACGCCATCGAACGCCGCGAAACCAGCCCCCGTCGAGTCGCCGTGCCGCGCTCCATGCCCGTCTCCACGTCCGTGCGCCGCGGGGTTCACGCGGGCGGCGTCCCTGCCGCCCGGGCCGTGCTCCGGCCGCGAGGGGGCGAAACGTAGCGGCGGCCCTGCGCGCGGGCCAGCCCGCTTTGCGCGCGGCCGGCGGCAGGCTTTGGGGAACCTGGGGCGGGTTCAGCCGCGGTCGGGCCGCGCGCGACCGCGGGCCGCGACGCTCCACGCCAGTCCCGCCATCGCGACGAGCGCGAGCGTGGCCGCCGCACGCGCCGACGTCGTG
>JBJTIV010000072.1:0-4739 GCA_046095145.1 Planctomycetaceae bacterium | reverse complement strand
AAGGTTCAGGCCGGGTTGTCACCAGCCGGCGGAGGCCGGCCAAGGCACGTTCGGCAGGATGCCGAGACGTGCCGTGATCACAGTCCCGTCGCTTCCGCTCCGGGCTTGGGATCGCGGCAACCGACGCCAGGCCCGGAGGGCCGGGTGAACCCCAGCCGGCGGATACCGGCCAAGCCCGGGTCGGCAGGATGCCGAGCCCGGGCGTGAAGCGGCCGGCCGAGCCCGGGCGTGAAGCCAGCCGGCCTGATCGTCAGGCCTCGGCGACGACGTCGGCGAGGATCTCCACGGCTTCCACGATCTGCTCCTCGGTGTGCTCGCAGGGGATGACGAACCTCACCCGGGCCGCCCGCTCGGGCACCGCCGGATAGAGGATCGGCCGGGCGTTGATGCCCTGCTCGAGCAGCCGCTGCGACACCCGCAGCGCCCGCTCCGAGCTGCCGAGGATCACGGGCACGACGGGCGTGTCGCCGCTCGTGCCGGTGTCGAGCCCGGCGTCGAGGGCGAGCTTGAGGAACAGTTCCGACCGCTCGCGCAGCTGCGTCACCCGCCAGGGCTCGCGGCGGATCACGCGGATCGCCTCCAGGGCCGCGGCCGCGTTGGGGGGCGAGCAGGCGGTCGAGAACACGAACGACGGCGTCGTGCAGCCCAGCCAGCGGATCAGCCGCTCCGCGCCCGCGAGGTAGCCGCCGCCCGAGCCGAGCGCCTTGCTGATCGTGCCCATCCACAGGTCGCCCTCGGCCGGATCGACGCCGAAGAACTCGCAGATGCCGCGGCCGCCGGGGCCGAGCGTGCCGATCGAGTGCGCCTCGTCCACGTAGAGCAGCGCGTCGTGCCGCCGCTTCACCTCGATGAAGGCCGGCAGGTCGGGATAGTCGCCGTCCATGCTGTAGACGCCCTCGATCGCCACGACCACGCGGCGATGGCGGGGGCGGAGGTCGCGGAGCAGCCCGTCGAGCCGCTCGTGGTCGTTGTGACGGAACGAGCGCTTCGCCGCCTTCGAGCCGGCGGCGCCCTGCGCGATGCTGTTGTGGGCCAGCTCGTCGTAGAGGATCAGGTCCTCGGCCCCGCAGAGATGGCCGAGCACCGAGGCGTTGGTGCCGTAGCCGCACGGGAACACCACCGCCCGCTCGGTGCCGATGAAGGCGGCGAGTTCGGCGTCGAGCATCTCCAGGATCTCGTTGTTGCCCCCCACCATGCGGCTGGCCGAGGCGCTCGTGCCGAAGCGGTCGATCGCCCGCTTGGCGGCGTCGGCCACGTCGGGATGGCCGGCGAGGCCGAGGTAGTCGAAGCTCGTGAAGCTCACCACGTCGCGGCCGTCGATCCGCGCGATCCGGCCGCTCACCGACTCCGCGGCCAGCAGGAACGGGTTCGACAGTCCGGCCGCCTCGAGGCCGGCGAGCCGCTCCTCGAGCGCCGCGCACTCGGGGAAGGCGTCGGGGCCGTGCTCCCGGGCGGGGCGGCCCGCCGCGGGCTCGCGCGGGTCGGCGGCGTCGAACATCCGCGTGGCGATGCACTCCACGAGGTCGTCGCAGGTGCGGATGCCGCGCAGCCACTCGCGGTGGAAGCGCATCTGGTAGTGGCCCTCGAGCCGGTTCACGGCGTCGAGAAACAAGCGCTGGTCGATGCCGGCCGCGGCCAAGTCCGTGGCGGGCCCGAGGGGCCGGGGCGGCTGCGCCTCGGTGAGGCGGCGGAGTTCCGCGACCACGCGCCGCGTGATCGCGGCGCGCGAGGCGGTGCCGGGGCGCTCGCGGGTGATGGCATCCGGGCCGGGGAAGCGCGGGGGTGAACCCGCGAGTGGCACATCCATGATCTCGATGGCGTCTCTCCTTGCCGAACCCGTGTCCACGTCTCCGATCCGTCCGGGATCGAAGTTCAGAATCTAAGCCAATCGCGGCGCAGCGCCGCCTCCCCGGCGGGCGGCCACGAGCCGCCCGCGTTCCGGTCACGTCGCATTACAGTCGCTTTCATGCGGACGAAACGTCCCTCTGGCAAGCCGGGCAAGCGGGGTGGACCTTGCCGGCGGAATGGGTCATGCGAGGCGCGGGGGGTTGTCGAGCAGCTTCCGCAGCACGAACGGCAGGATGCCGCCGGCGCGGAACTGGTCCAGCTCCACGGGCGTGTCGATCCGCACGCGGCAGGGAATCCGCTTCACGCCGCCGTCGGCCGCGGTGGCCACGACCTCGACGGTGGCCCGCGGCGCGAGCGCCTCGAAGGGGATGTCGAAGGTCTCCTCGCCGGTGAGCCCCAGCTGCTGCCACGGCTCGGGCAGCACGAGCGGCAAGACACCCATGCCCACGAGGTTCGAGCGGTGGATCCGCTCGAAGCTCGCCGCCAGCACCGCCCGCACGCCGAGGAGCATCGTGCCCTTGGCCGCCCAGTCGCGCGACGAGCCCGTGCCGTACTCAGCGCCCGCGAGCACCACCAGCGGCGTGCCCCGCTCGCGATACGTCAGCGCCGCGTCGTACACCGGCATCACCTCGGTGCCCGGCAGCAGCCGCGTCACGCCCCCCTCCACGCCCGGCACGAGCAGGTTGCGGATGCGGATGTTGGCGAAGGTGCCCCGGGTCATCACGCGGTCGTTGCCGCGGCGGGCGCCGTAGCTGTTGAAGTCGGCCGGCTCCACGCCGTGCTCGATGAGATAGCGGCCGGCCGGGCTCGCCTTGGCGATGCTGCCGGCGGGCGAGATGTGGTCGGTGGTCACGCTGTCGCCGAGCGCCAGGAGCACCCGGGCCCCGCGCACGCTCTGGGGCGGCCGCGGCTCGCGCGACACGTCGGCGAGGAACGGCGGCTCCTGGATGTAGGTGCTCGCCGCATCCCAGTCGTAGAGCTCGCCCGTGCTCGTGGGCACGGCGTTCCAGCGCGGGTTGGACTGCCAGACGTTGTCGTAGCGCCGCTGGAACTGCGCGGGCTCCACGCACGTCGCCACGGTCTCGCGGACCTCGTCGGCCGTGGGCCAGATGTCGCGGAGGTAGACCGGCCGGCCGTCCCTGCCGGTGCCGAGCGGCTCGGTGGCCAGGTCGAGATCGGTCGTGCCGGCCAGCGCGTAGGCCACCACCAGCGGCGGGCTCGCCAGCCAGTTGGCCTTCACGAGCGGGTTCACGCGGCCCTCGAAGTTGCGGTTGCCGGAGAGCACCGCGGCCGCCACGAGATCGCCCTCGGTCACCGCCTTCGCGACCGGCTCGGGCAGGGGCCCCGAGTTGCCGATGCAGGTCGTGCAGCCGTAGCCCACCGTCTCGAAGCCGAGCGCGTCGAGGTCTTTCGCGAGGCCCGACTTCTCCAGGTAGTCGGTGACCACGCGGGAGCCCGGCGCCAGGCTCGTCTTCACCCAGGGCTTCGTGGAGAGCCCCTTCTGCACCGCCTTCCGCGCCACGAGGCCCGCCGCCACCATCACGCTGGGGTTGCTCGTGTTGGTGCAGCTGGTGATCGCGGCGATCACGACGGCGCCGTGGCCGATCGTGGCGGAGTGACCGTTCTCCCGCACGGTGCCCGTGCGGGCCAGGGCCGGCCCCTCGAGCGCGAAGCCGCGCTTCGCGGTGGGCGCGGTGAGCGACTCGGCGAACGACCGCTTCACCGCCGGCAGCGGCACCCGGTCCTGCGGCCGCTTCGGGCCGGCGAGGCTGGGCACCACGGTCGAGAGGTCGAGGGCCAGCCGCTTCGTGAATTCCGGCACCGGCGCGGAGTCGGTGCGGAACATCCCCTGCTCCTTCATGTAGCGCTCGACGAGCGTCACCTGCTCCGCGGGCCGGCCGGTGAGCCGCAGGTAGGCGAGCGTCTCGTCGTCCACGGGGAAGAAGCCCATCGTGGCGCCGTATTCCGGGGCCATGTTGGCGATCGTGGCCCGGTCGGCGAGCTGCATGCCGGTCAGGCCGGGGCCGAAGAACTCCACGAACTTCCCCACCACGCCTTCCTTCCGCAGGATCTCGGTGACGGTGAGCACGAGGTCGGTGGCGGTGGCGCCGGCGGGCAGGCGGCCCGTGAGCTCGAACCCGACCACCTCGGGCAGGAGCAGGGACAGCGCCTGGCCGAGCATGACGGCCTCGGCCTCGATGCCGCCCACGCCCCAGCCGACCACGCCGAGGCCGTTGATCATGGTCGTGTGGCTGTCGGTGCCCACGAGCGTGTCGGGCACGGCGACTCGTGCGCCCCCCTTCCCCGCCGCGGGATCGTCGCGGAGGAACACGCAGCCGGCGAGATATTCGAGGTTCACCTGGTGGACGATGCCGATCGCGGGGGGCACCACGCGGAAGTTGTCGAACGCCTGCTGGCCCCAGCGGAGGAAGGCGTAGCGCTCGGCGTTGCGGGCGAACTCGATCTCGACGTTCCTCTCCAGGCTGTCGGCCCGGCCGAAGGAATCCACCTGCACCGAGTGGTCGATGACGAGGTCCACGGGCACGAGCGGGTTGATCCTGGCCGGGTCGCCGCCGAGCCGCTGCATCGCCGCCCGCATCGCGGCCAGATCCACCACGCAGGGCACGCCGGTGAAGTCCTGGAGCACCACGCGGGCCGGCTTGAACGGGATCTCCACTTCCGCCGGTGCCGCGGCGTTCCAGGTGGCCAGTGCCCGGACGTCGTGTTCCGTCACCTCGTAGCCGTCGCAGGTGCGCAGCAGCGCCTCGAGCACCATGCGGATCGAGTAGGGCAGCCGGGAGGTCGTGGTGACGCCCGCGTCGTCGAGCGCGCGGAGCCGGTAGAGCGTGGCCGGGCCGGAGCCGGTGTCGAACGTGGCGCGGGCGGAGAAC
>JBJTIV010000071.1:0-2558 GCA_046095145.1 Planctomycetaceae bacterium | reverse complement strand
GGCCGCCGGCGAGCACCAGGCCCGCCGTGCCGCCGATGTTCGAGAAGGTGTTGTTCGACACCGTCGAGTTCACCACGCCGAGGTAGGCGCCGGCGAGGTTCGAGTAGTAGTCGCTGCCCGGGTTGATGTTCGTGATCGTGTTGTTGCTGAACACGCTGCCCGCCAGCAGGGTCGGCAGGCTCGGGCCGCTGCGGCTGTTGCCGATGGTGTTGCCGGTGAAGGTCGCCCCGAGCATCTTCGTCTGCAACTGGGCCTGCAGGATCGTCTGGTAGGTCGAGAAGACCGTGTTGTCCTGCACCACCAAGCCCGTGTACTCGAGCGACGCACCGCTGTTGCGGAACATGTTCGTGAACACGATGCCGCGGGCGCCGGTGATGCTCGTGGCCGACGGGCTGGCTGCGGTGCTCGTCGTCGTCAGGTCGATGTAGTTGTCCTTGATCGTGACGTTCGAGATCTGGGCGCTGAAGGCCTGCGCGCTATTGCTGGTGTGCTCGCCGAACACGATGCCGTTGACCGCGTTGGTGCGGGACGGCAGGTTCGCGTAGACCCACGTGTTGCGGATCGTGATGTTCGACCGGACCGCCGTGGTCGCCGGGGACACCGCGTTGCCGGTCCGCGTGTTGATGCCGTCGCGGGCGCTCAAACGGATCTCCACCTCCACGCCGTCGATCGTGACGTCGTCGGCCTCGACCGTGACCACGTAGCTCGAGCTCGCGCCCGTGCCGTTGATCACCGTCTCGCCGCCACTGCGGACGCTGCCCGTGGCCTTGACGCCGAACTGGGCACCCAGGAGCGTGATCGACTTGTTGATCGTCACGTTCTCGCTGTACGTCCCCGCAGCCACCAACACCACGTTGCCGGTGCTGGCCGCCGCGATGCCCTGGGCGATCGTCGTGTACGCGCTCCCCACGGCACTGCCCACCACGATCACCGTCTTGTCGGCGAACTGCAGCTTCTCCACCTTCGTCACGGTGTCGACGCTCGAGCCACCCGCGGTCCGCGTCACCACGACGTTCGAGCCGCTGAAGGAAAGCGTGTAGTCGGCGTAGTTGCCGTCGAAGATCGCCGTGTCCGTGCCCGTCCCGCCGTCGAGCGTGTTCGTCCCGCCACCGCCAGTCAGCGTGTCGTTCCCAGCATCGCCCGAAATCGTGTTGTCGCCGGCGTTGCCGGTGAGCGTGTTGTTGCCCGTGTTCCCGGTGAGGTTCGCATCCGCCGCCCCGGTGAGCGTGGCCGAGCCGTTGGTGACCGACGCGTCGAGGACGACGCCGACGAAGCCGGTGACGCCCGCCGGGAGGTCGACCGTGAGGTTGTCGACGGTGGCGGTGGCGGAGGTGGCGGCGTAGGCGCCGGCCTTGACCCAGACGTTGCCGGAGGCGGTGGCGACGGCGACGGCGCGGGCGACGTCGGCCTCGGTGGTCGAGGATGCTGCCCAGAAGCTGCCCGGCGTGACGTAGACGTTGCCGCTCTTGAGGGTGACCGAGCCGAGGTTCGTGGCGTCGACGACGTCAGCCACCTCGTCGGCGATCGTGAACAGATCGGCGGTCGTGGTGGTGCCGGTGAGCGACGTGCCGTTGAAGACGTTCGGCGTGGCGTTCACGGCGTTGAGAGTGGTGCCGAAGCTCTCCTGGGCGATCGCCACCGAGGGCAGCGAGGCACTGGAGGCGGCGTCGACGAAGGTGTTGCCGGAGAGGGTGATCGTCGAGGCGACGGCGCCGGTCGTGCCGGGCTGCCGCCCGGTCAGCCAGCCGTTGACGTTCACCGCGGTGGCCACGGTGTTCGACTCGAAGAGGATGCCCGAGGTGTAGCCGGCCAGCGACGACACGGCCTGGTCGTTGTAGGTGAAGTTGTTGCCCGACACCGTCGAGTTGCTCGAGGCCGGGAAGTAGGTCGCGTCGGCCGAGCGGCCGCCGGCGAGCACCAGGCCCGCCGTGCCGCCGATGTTCGAGAAGGTGTTGTTCGACACCGTCGAGTTCACCACGCCGAGGTAGGCGCCGGCGAGGTTCGAGTAGTAGTCGCTGCCCGGGTTGATGTCCTGGATCTTGTTGTTGCTGAACACGCTGCCGGCCAGCAGGGTCGGCAGGCTCGGGCCGCTGCGGCTCTTGCCGATGGTGTTGCCGGTGAAGGTCGCCCCGAGCATCTTCGTCTGCACCTGGGCCTGCAGGATCGTCTGGTAGGTCGAGAAGACCGTGTTGTCCTGCACCACCAAGCCCGTGTACTCGAGCGACGCACCGCTGTTGCGGAACATGTTCGTGAACACGATGCCGCGGGCGCCGGTGGGGTTCGTGTTCGTCGGGCTGGCCACGGTGCTCGAGGTCGTCAGGTCGATGTAGTTGTCCTTGATCGTGACATTCGAGATCTGGGCGCTGAAGGCCTGCGCGCTATTGCTGGTGTGCTCGCCGAACACGATGCCGTTGACCGCGTTGGTGCGGGACGGCAGGTTCGCGTAAACCCACGTGTTGCGGATCGTGATGTTCGAACGGACCGCCGTGGTCGCCGGGGACACCGCGTTGCCGGTCCGCGTGTTGATGCCGTCGCGGGCGCTGGAACGGATCTCCACC
>JBJTIV010000070.1:0-2888 GCA_046095145.1 Planctomycetaceae bacterium | reverse complement strand
TGTCGCGGCGCCCGGCATAGGCCGCCGGCAGCACCGGCTCGACGCTCGCGTCGGCCCCCGCGACAACGCCCCCGGCCGGCACCAGCCGCGCGAGCATCCGGCCGTCGGCGGCCACGTGGACGAGCGCGGGGCCGTATTCCTCGGCGAGCCAGACCGAGCCGTCGTCGCCCTGCTCGAGCACAAGGAGGGTGCCGGGGCCCGCGGGGGTCATGGCGCAGAGCTTCACGTCGTCGGGGGCGTTGCCGTGCGTCGCGTGCCGGGGCTGGCGTGGATCGCCGGCGCGGTAGAGGTGCTCGGCCACGGGCCGCCGCGTGGCCGCGTCGATCACCAGCAGGGGCACGTTGCCCGCGCGGCGGCCGGAATCGTCGTCGGGCGCGAGCGGGCTCTGCAGGAGCACGGCCAGCCGGCCCTCTCCGGCGAGCACCGCGAGCGCCTCGAACCCGCGGTGGTCGCGGCGTCCGGCGTAGGCCGCCGGCAGCACCGGCTCGACGATCGCGTCGGCGCCCGCGGCGGCGCTGCCGGCCGGCACGAGCCGCGCGAGCATCCGGCCGTCGGCGGCGACGTGGACGAGCGCAGGGCCGTATTCCTCGGCGAGCCAGAACGAGCCGTCGGCGAGCACCGCGACCGCCTCGGAATCGATGCCGTCGGGATCGGGCGCGAGCGGTTCGCGCGACGCATGGTCGACGAGCGGCGGGTCGCGGCCCGCGCCGGTCGGCCGGCCCGACGCGGGCCGGCCGGACCGGGTGCGGAGCGGCAGGAACGTCTCGATGGCCAGGCGCGCCGGCGCCGCCGGCGCCGCCCTGCACGCCTCCCGCACGGGGCCCGCGTCGAGTTCGAGCAGGCAGGGCGAGAAGTCGGGGGCGAGCAGCGACCGCCGCGTGCCGGCGGAAGTCGGCACCTGACCGTTGGGGCCGCGGTCGGTGACCGCCCACAGCCGGAAGGCACCGCCGCCGGTCAACGCGACGCACAGGTCGCTGATTCCGCCGAGGGCCGGCATACCGGGCGGGCCCGCGACGGCCTCGATCACGAACGTCGCCACGCAGTCCGGCGTGGAGTCGTCGTCGGCGGTGCACGCGAGGCCGGCCGTCGCCACGACGAGCGCCAGGCCATGGCGGCAGGGCGCGACGATCCCCGCCCGCCGGCTCACGGCAGCGCCTCCGCCTCGCCGCCCGCCCGCGTGACCAGCGCGCAGAACACGCGCAGGTCGATCGACTCGGCGAGGAACTGCGTGGCGACGTCGCCGGTGACCACGTTCATGCCGCCGGGGTGGAACGCGTAGCACTCGCCCTCGTTCGTCGCGTTCATCGCCGCGCCCGCTCCCGGCGCCGCCCCCTTCGTGCCGTCGGGCTTGATGGCATCCACCTTGAACGGACCGAGGTTGTCGGCCCAGCTCACGCCCTGGGCGTAGATCATGGGGCCGAGCGGATTCGACGCCGGCTTGCCGGCCCGCCACGGGTTGGGCTTGCCGGCGGCCTCCGCGACGAGCAGCGTCTTGGAGAGGCCGTCGATCACCTGGCGGGCCCGGGTCACGAGGTCCTTGTCGAGGAGGCCCTTGCCGGCCTCGTCGGCTGAGTAGCGCTCCGGGGCGATGACCCCCGACTTCACGCCCGTCACCGGCTCGTAGTCGGACGTCGCCAGCGCCGCCAGCCGGACCGCCGAGATGGCCGGCCGCCCGCTGTCGCCGGCGTCGGAGCTGGCGGGCACCGGGAACGTGCTGAGGCTGCGCGGCGGCGACGACGGGCAGGCGTATACGGCCACGGACCGCATGCCCGCCACGAGGTTGGAGTCGGGCGGCACGCCGAGGGCGGGGTCGACGGGCCGCGCCGGCGTGGAGTTGCTCGTGGTGTCGTACCAGTGCTTGGCCCAGGTGTAGGCGGCGACCGCCGACTGTTCCTCCATGAAGGGCATCACGAGGGCCCGCCAGGAATGCTCGCGGCGCGAGGGATTGCCCTCCGGCGGGCGCGGGAAGGTCGCCGTGTCGGCCGACTTTGCCGTGTAGCAGGCGGCCGGGTAGTAGCGCCGCGCCTCCGCGAAGCCGGTGAATGCCAGGCCGATCTGCCGCATGTTGCTCTGGCACCGGGAGCGCCGTGCGCTCTCTCGCGCGCTCTGCACGGCGGGCAGGAGCAGGCCGACGAGCACGCCGATGATGGCGATCACGACCAAGAGCTCGATCAGGGTGAAACCCCGGCTGCTGCGCGGCGCCGCGCGGTGGCCGGTCCTCTCGCACCGGGGGGATCGATCCATCGAGGAATCCTCGTGGCGGGCGGGAACCTCGGTCACGATCCGACGGGGCGCCGCCGGCGCCAGAGGAGACGCCAGCCGGCGGCCGCGCCCCCGACGAGGGCCAGGGCGACCGACGAGGGCTCGGGCACCACGACGCCCGGTGAGCCGATGGTGGCGGCGTGGTTTGGATTGGCGAACGCGCCCCACGTGCCGCTCACCGCGTTCCGATAGGTCGGGCTTCCCACCGACGAATCCGGATCCCACACGAGCGACTCGGTGGCTGAGCCGCCACCCATCACCCCGGCGTGGCCGTTGGCCGTGGGCTGCGGGGGGAACGACTTGATGAACGTGCTCAGCGCGACCGTCGAGAGATCCTGAGTGGTGGCGCTCACGAGCGGCCCGCTCCGGTAGATCAACGAGGTCGACACGTTGCCCGCCGCATTGAAGAGAATCACCCCGTCGCCGCTGCCGAGCCCCGCACCATTTCCGGTCCAAGTGAGCATCTTGACGCTCGGCATTAGGCCCCAACTCGTGCGGAAGGCGGTGTTGGCGTCGGCAGATCCAAAGAGCGGCGACGGCGACGCGCTGTTGTTCCCCACGCCGACGACGGCAACCTCGCCCGGGTTCAGCGTGGCGGCGTCACACGACCAGGCCGCGGCCCACTG
>JBJTIV010000069.1:0-2357 GCA_046095145.1 Planctomycetaceae bacterium | reverse complement strand
CGAGGTGACGGCGTCGCGGGCCGTGGAGCCGGCGGCGCCCGTCCGCAACGGGCAGGCGGCCGACGCCCGCGCCGCGGCGGACGGTCCGCACGCCCTCGACCCCTGGCGGGCCGCGGGCGTGGCGGGCGAGGCGTCGAGCCTGCTCGAACTCCAGCGGGCCTTCGGCTACACGCTCGAGGACCTGAAGGTGATCCTCGCCCCGATGGCCACCGACGGCGCCGAGCCGATCGGCTCCATGGGCAACGACACGCCGCTGGCCGTGCTCTCCGACCGGCCGCAGCTGCTGGCCAACTACTTCAAGCAGCTCTTTGCGCAGGTCACCAATCCGCCGCTCGACGCGATCCGCGAGGAGATCATCACCTCGATGATCACCACGATCGGCAGCGAGGGAAACCTGCTGGCGTCGACGCCCGAGCAGGCGCGGCTCCTGCGGCTGGAGACGCCGATCATCACCAACGCGGAGTGTGCGCGGATCAAGGCGCTCGGCGCGGCCGGCCCGGCCCGGCCCGGGCTCGCCGCGAAGACGATCTCGCTCTTGTTTCCGGCGGCCGCGGGCGCGGCCGGCATGCGGCGGCGGCTCGACGAGATCCGGGCCGAGGCGGCGACCGCCCTCGAGGCGGGCGCCACGATCCTCGTGCTGTCGGACCGCGGCGCGAGCCGCGAGCGGGCCGCCTTGCCGGCCCTTCTGGCGACGGCGGGCGTGCACCATCATCTCGTCCGCGCGGGCACGCGCACCCGCTGCGGGATCGTGGTGGAGACGGGCGAGGCCCGCGAGGTGCAGCACTTCGCCCTGCTCACCGGCTACGGCGCCGGCGCCGTCAACCCCTACGTGGCCTTCGCCACGATCGACCAGATGCAGGCCGAGAAGATCATCGCCGGCGACTATCCGCGGGAGAAGCTCCACAAGAACTTCGTCAAGGCGGCGACGAAGGGCCTCTTGAAGGTGATGAGCAAGATGGGCATCTCCACGCAGCAGAGCTACCGCGGCGCCCAGATCTTCGAGGCGGTGGGCCTGGAGCGGGCCCTCGTCGACGAGTTCTTCGCGCGCACGCCCAGCCGCATCGGCGGCATCGGCCTGGAGGGCATCGCCGCGGAGACGCTCGCCCGCCACGAGCACGCCTGGCCGCGGACGGCCGTGCCGCAGACGCTCGAGCTCGACGTCGGCGGCCGCTACCAGTGGCGGCGCAAGGGGGAGGCCCACGTGCTGGCTCCCGACGTGGTGGCCAGCCTGCAGCGGGCCACGCAGATCAACAGCCGCGAGGAGTTCAGGAAGTACCAGCAGCACCTCGACGAGCAGCAGACGAAGCTGCTCACGCTCCGCGGCCTGCTCGACTTCACGTGGGCCGCCGACGATCCCGCCTCCGCGGGCCCGGTTCCGCTCGACGAGGTGGAGCCGGCCCAGGAGATCGTGAAGCGGTTCGCGACCGGCGCGATGTCCTACGGATCGATCTCGAAGGAGGCCCACGAGACGCTCGCCGTGGCCAAGAACCGCCTCGGCGGCTGGAGCAACACCGGCGAGGGGGGCGAGGACCCGATCCGCTACCAGCTCGAGCCCAACGGCGACAGCAAGAACTCGAAGATCAAGCAGGTGGCCAGCGGCCGCTTCGGCGTCACGAGCCTGTACCTCGTCAACGCGCGGGAGCTGCAGATCAAGATGGCCCAGGGCGCAAAGCCCGGCGAGGGCGGCCAGCTGCCGGGCCACAAGGTCGACCGCGAGATCGCGAGGATTCGCCACTCGACGCCCGGCGTGGGCCTGATCTCCCCGCCGCCCCACCACGACATCTACTCGATCGAGGACCTCGCGCAGCTCATCCACGACCTCAAGAACGCCAACCACCACGCCCGCATCAGCGTGAAGCTCGTGGCCGAGGTGGGCGTGGGCACCGTCGCGGCGGGCGTGTCGAAGGGCAAGGCCGACGTGGTGCTCATCTCGGGCCACGACGGCGGCACCGGCGCGAGCCCGCAGACCTCGATCATGCACGCCGGGCTGCCCTGGGAGCTCGGCCTCGCCGAGGCCCACCAGGTGCTCGTGATGAACGACCTCCGCGGCCGGATCGTGGTGCAGACCGACGGCATGATCCGCACGGCCAAGGACGTGGCCATCGCCACGCTCCTGGGTGCCGAGGAATACGGCATCGCCACCGCGTCGCTCGTGGTGATGGGCTGCATCATGATGCGGAAGTGCCACCTGAACACCTGCCCGGTGGGCATCGCCACGCAGGACCCGGAGCTGCGGAAGAAGTTCACCGGCCAGCCCGAGCACGTGGTCAACTTCTTCTTCATGCTTGCGGAGGAGCTCCGCGAGATCATGGCGAAGCTCGGGTTCCGCACCGTCGCCGAGATGGTGGGCCGCGTGG
>JBJTIV010000068.1:0-3944 GCA_046095145.1 Planctomycetaceae bacterium | reverse complement strand
ACGTCTTCGGCCGTCATCAGCGGGACAGGAACGATTGCGAATGCCGGGTCCGGCACCACCACGCTCGCCGGAGCGACCTCATTGAGTGCGACGCTGGCTGCAACCGCGGGCAGATTGATCGTCGGGGACGGGAGCAGCGTCGCTGGATTCGCGACCGTCGGCGGCCTTTCGGCCAGTGCCGGGGCGACGCTGGAACTCCGGTCGAAGGGCCTCGCCTCCGTCAACGGGCTGTCGACCCTCGGGGGCGGCACGATTCAGGCCGCGAACGGCATTTCGCTGGGCTCGGCGGCGAACGTGGTCGGAGCGGGGACGATTTCCGGATTTGTTTCCGCGGTGCAAGGCTCGCGGATCGAAGCCGACGGCGGAAAACTCACCATTGGCGACGCGGGCTCGTACATCGGGTTTTCGTCCGATGGCCTGCTCTACACCAATGCCAACGAGGTCGAACTGGTCGACCGAAATGTGGCCGTCCTCGGCTCGCTCACGCAGCTCGGCACGGGTGTGACGGGCGGCTCGCTCCGCGCGGCCAACGGGATGCTGCTCGAACAGGGCAAGAACCTCGTCGGTCGCGGCACGGTGTACGGCAACTTCGTGAATCAGGGCGATGTCTATGGCGACGGCCCCACTGCCGGGCAGCAACTCGTGTTCGCCGCGGGCTCGACGGTGTCTGGCAACGGCTCCTTCACCAATGCATTGTTCAACGGCACCTACGCCCCGGGAAACTCGCCGGCGATCACGAACATCACGAACGGTGGTTTCGGGAACAGTTCCACACTACTCGTCGAAATAGGCGGCACTCAGGCGGGTGCCCAGTATGACCAGGTGCAGAACGCAGGCACGCTGTCGCTGCTCGGTGGAACGCTCAATGTCGTGCTCACGAACTCGTTCATGCCCGCTCCCGGTGACTCGTTTCAGATTCTTGGCTATGGCCAGTTGGCAGGGGATTTCGGGACTGTGAGTCTGCCGGTATTTGACAACGGGCTTGGGTGGCAGCGACTCACGACGGGGACATCCATGAGGCTGGTGGCGACACGATTGCCCGTGAGCATCGACGTGGCCACGGGCTCTGAAACCTTAGCGTCGACAGGCTACTCATCGCTGGCGTACGCGGCGGCCCTCAGCAAGACAGGGACCGGCACGCTGATCCTGAACGCAGCAGATGCGTTCGCGGGCGCGACATCAATCCAGCAGGGAGTCTTGGCGATCACGAACTCTGCGGCCATCTCCAGTTCGCCACTCGTGAGCCTGTCCAGCGGAGCCGGGTTCGATGTGGGTTCCCTCTCCAGCGGCTACACGGTTCCTAGCGGCCAAACCATCGCGGGCGCCGGGACCGTCCTAGGCTCCGTCACCTTCGGCCGGGGCTCCACGCTCTCGCCGGGCATGGTCAGTTCGGCGTCTGGAGCGAGCACGTCGGGAGCCGACATGCAGGCCGGCTCGCTGCTGACGATCGTCGTTCCAGAGCCGGCCGCCCTGGGCCTGGTGGGCGTGGGACTAGGCTTCCTCGGCCTCGGGGCTCTGCGGCGGAGGCGAGTGGCCTGACGGCACGGCACGTTCATTCATCCGATCGCCGCCAGGCACTTCCGCCAAGTGGGGCCGCTGGGACTCGAACCCAGGACCAACGGATTAAAAGTCCGATGCTCTAACCAACTGAGCTACGGCCCCGGGAAAATCGTACCGGAGGGCCGTGGCGGAGCAAACGCGTGCGGGCCGCTCCCGGGCCCGCACGCCGCCGCGAAGAATGCCCGAGAGAGGACTTGAACCTCCACCCAGTTACCTGGACAAGAACCTGAATCTTGCGCGTCTGCCAATTCCGCCACTCGGGCGAGTGCGGCCGCCCGAGGGCGACAGGTGACTTGATGCTACCAGCGCGGGGCAGGGCGGCAAGGCACGGCGGCGACGTCCGCGTGCCCGGTTTTCGGGGTCCAAACTGCGGTCGCCCTCCCGGGCCGCGCCGGCTACGATTTTTCCGTCACGTGGCCACATGTGCGAAAGGATTCCCATGCGTCCCTCACGACCGAATCGCGTCCTCGGCGCCGCCGTGCTCGTCCTCGGCCTCGCCGCCCCGGCGGCCGCGCAGCAGGCGCCCACCGCCGGCGCGGAGGAGATCCAGACGGTCTCGGCGTCGCGCACGGTGCTCGACCAGTTCTGCGGCCTGCAGATCGAGTCGATCCCGCAGGCCATGCTCGAGAAGGCCGAGGGCGTCGCCATCTTCCCCAACATGATCAAGGGCGGCTTCATCCTCGGCGTCAACTACGGCAAGGGCGTGCTCATGGTGCGGCGGCCCGACCGCACGTGGAGCCCGCCGGTGATGGTGACGATGGGGGGCGGCAGCCTCGGCTTCCAGGCGGGCGTGCAGTCGGCCGACATCGTGCTCGTGTTCGCCACGCCGCAGAGCCTGCAGGGCATCCTCAACGGCCAGAAGGTCACGCTCGGGGCCGACGCCTCGGTGGCCCTGGGGCCGGTCGGCCGCCAGGCCAACGCCGGCACCGACGCCCGGCTCGGGGCCGAGATCTATTCCTACGCGCGGAGCCGCGGCCTGTTCGCGGGCGTGTCGGTCGGGGGCGCCGACCTGTCCATCGACAACAACGCCAATTCGATGCTCTACGGCCGCTTCGGCGTGACGCCGGCCGACGTGTTCGAGGTGCGGGGCCTCGCCTTCCACCCGGAGGTCAAGCAGCTCATCGACGACATGAACGGCCGCACGAAGCCGGCCCAGGTGCCGGCCCCGGCCACGACCCCCGTGCCGGGCCCCGCCGAGCCGCCGCAGCGGCAGGCCGCGGTGCCCCCGGCCACGCAGCCGATCCCGCAGCCCATGGCGACGCAGCCGCCGTCGGTGCCCATCGCACCGATCCAGCCGCCGCCGGCCGCGACGCCGGCCGATTCGGGGATGCCCCCGCTCGTGCCGATCCGCTGACGGCCGCCCGCCGACGTTCATGGCATGCGGGACCCGCGCCGCGGCCGGGGATGCGCATGGCGGACGGGAACCGCTGCAACGCGGAGTCCCCCGGCTCCCGCCGGGGGCTTGCACGGTGAAGAACGTGTCCCGTCACTCAAGCCCGGAGCGGAAGCGACGGGACTCCGTGAGGATGCCGCGAGCCCGGATGGCACTGTGCGCGACGGAGCGACACACCCACGGTCGCAGCCTCACGTCGCCGCATGTTGGCCGGCGCCGTCCGGTTCGAAGAGCGGGCCGCCGTCGTCGGTGAGCTTCCGCCACTTGCGGGCCAGCCGGCGGCGGGCGGCCGAGGCCGCGGCGGGCAGCCGGTCGAGCCCGAGCGCCCGGGCCACGCCCCGCCGCCGCGACACGCGCTCGATCGGCGTGGTGAAGATCCGCGCGAACTGGTCGAGGATCGCCTCGTGGTCGGCGCACCGCGGCACGCGGTTGCCGGGGAACCACGGCTGCTCGAGCAGCCGGCGGTGGAGCCGGGGGTCGCGGTCCACGGCGATCACGCGGTCGACCAGGTCGTCGAGCGATCCCGAGTCGTGGGCCGAGAGGAAACTCCGCGTGTCGAAGTCACGGCCCACGAGCGGGTCGCCCCAGTAGATCGGGATCGAGTCGGCGAGCATCGGATCGGCCACCTTTTCGGTCGTGTAGCCGGGGTGCGACTCGTTCTCGAAGGCGATCGTGAACTTGTAGTCGGAGAGGAAGGCGTACTTGTCGGCCACCCGGTAGCCCAGGGTGTTGAACACCTTGCCGCCCGAGTCGACGGGCTTGTACCTCGAGAGCCGGCGGAAGAACTCGTTGCGCACGCGGCCGAGCGGATTCGAGACCAGGAAGGCGCAGAACTTCGTCTTCCGGGCGAGCACGGCGTCGGGGTCGTGGTCGGGGGACTTCACGAGCCGCGCCGCGTCGACGTAGAGCGGCCAGTGGGGGAGGCGGAAGTGGCGCGGGTGGGCGGTGTGGTGGAGGGGGAAGCGCCAGTGGGTGGGGGGCGCGGCGGGTG
>JBJTIV010000067.1:0-3773 GCA_046095145.1 Planctomycetaceae bacterium | reverse complement strand
GGGCCAGCAACAATAAATATGGTTTCCTCGGCGGGCTCCGCTCGAGCGCCCAGCTCGTCGCCTACGAGATTCCGCTCGGGCTGGGCCTTCTCGGGGTCGTGCTGGCCGCCGGGTCGCTCAAGCTCGACACCATCATGAACGCCCAGGCCGCCAGCGGCGTCTGGTATGTCTTCGCCCAGCCGCTCGGATTCGTCGTGTTCCTCATCGCCGCGTTCGCCGAGGCGGCCCGCCTGCCGTTCGACCTGCCCGAGGCCGAGCAGGAGCTCGTCGGCGGCTACCACACCGAGTATTCGGGCATCAAGCTGCTCCTCTTCCTCGTGGCCGAGTTCCTCCACATGGTCACGGCGGCGTTCCTGATCGTGATCATGTTCCTCGGCGGCTGGCACCTGTGGGGCGTGACGGGCTCGGGCCCGGTGGAGACGTGGACCGTCGCCTTCGTCCGCTTCGCCGTGCTCTCGGCCAAGATCCTCGGCGTGATCCTGTTCTTCATGCTCGTCCGCTGGAGCTGGCCGCGGTTCCGCTTCGACCAGCTGATGAACCTGGCCTGGAAGGTGATGCTGCCCCTGGGCCTCGTGAACCTCGTGACCGTGGCGGCCGTCGAGGAGTTCCGCCCGCAGCTCGTGGCCGCCCTGGGGGAGGGCTGGGCGCGAACCGCCGCCATCGCGGCGCCGTGGGCGGTCTTCTTCCTGGGCTGGATCGCGGCGGGCCTGCTCACGCCCTCGGGCACCGACAACCGGCCGGTCGTCACCCACGGGCCGCTCGACGTCGAACACGACCTGGTGGAGGCCTGACATGAAGCCCAGCGATCCGGCGATCACCTGGCTGGAGGAGAAGCCCCTCGGGCTCGCGGAGCGGCTCTACCTGCCGCTGTTCGTGAGCGGACTCACCACCACCGCACGGCACCTCGTCAGCCGCAAGGTGACCGTGAGCTTTCCCGAGGAGCGTCCCACGGTGGGCAACCCGCTCATCTACCGCGGCGTCCACCGGCTCAACCGCGATCCGGAAGGCCGCGTGAAGTGCGTGGCCTGCTTCCTCTGTGCCACCGCCTGCCCGGCCCACTGCATCGACATCGTGGCCACGGAGAGCCCCTGGCCCGACCGCGAGAAGTATCCGGAGAGCTTCCAGATCGACGAACTCCGCTGCATCTTCTGCGGCATGTGCGAGGAGGCCTGCCCGGTCGACGCGATCGAGCTCACGAGCCTCCTCGACCTGACGGGCAAGAGCCGCGAGGAGATGATCTTCGACAAGGAGAAGCTGCTCAGCGTCTACGACATGACGAAGGACGCCGAGCCGATGAAGTCGGCCGCGCTCGGGGGCACGCTGTGATCGCCGTCACCCTGCCCACGCTCCAGCCCGGGATGCTCGTCGCCGGCGCGGTCACCGCGGCGGCGGCGGGGCTCTGGCTCGCGCTGCCGCGCGGCCAGTCCGGCCGGCGCGAGCGGCTGGCCCGGCGGCTCGGCGGCCTGCTCGGCCTGGTCGCGCTGGCCGGCTTCGTCGCGGCGGGCCGGCGGCTGGGGGGCCTCGGCGCGGAGGGCGTGTTCCTCACCGTGTCGCTCGTCGCCGTGGTCTCGGCGGCGGCCACGATCGTGTCGCGGTCGCCCGTCTACGCGGCGATCTGGTTCGCCCTGTCGCTGCTCGGCGTGGCGGGGGTGCTGCTCGTGCTCGGGGCGCAGTTCCTCGGCGTGGCCACGATCGTGGTCTACGCGGGGGCGATCCTCGTCATGTTCCTGTTCGTGCTCATGCTCGCGCAGCCCACCGGCATGGCGCCGTACGACCGCGTCTCGAACGAGCCGCTCCTGTCGGCCGTCGCCGGCGCGGTGCTCTTGGGACTCCTGTCGCTGTCGATCGGCCGGCTGGCGGCCGCGCCGCCGGAGTGTTGCCGGATGCCGTCGCGGGCGGCGGCGCTCGCCACAGGCACGGCCGGGACGAGCGGCGACGCGGTGTCCCCCGGCTTCCGCCGGGGGCTTCCCGACACCCCGGCGGCGCGCGACGCGGCGGCGTCCGGAGCGGCGGCCGTGGACCCGCTCGCGGCCGACCAGGTGGCCCGCCTCGGCGGCGAACTCTTCGGCCGCCACCTCCTGGCCGTCGAGGTGGCCGGCGTGCTCCTGCTCGCGGCGCTCGTGGGCTCGATCGCGGTCGTGGCCCGCGCCGGCGACCATTCGGGCGAGCTGGCCCCGCGGAGGGTCGCGCCATGACGAGCCTCGCCCTCCTCCAGAACGGCCTCACGGTGGGCGCGATCCTGTTCGCGCTGGGCCTCGTGGGCATCCTCGCGCGGCGGAACCTGATCGTGATGTTCCTCTCGGCCGAGCTGATGCTGCAGGGCATCTCGGTGAGCCTCGTGGCCTGGAGCCGCCACCACGGCGACTTCGGCGGCCACGTGCTCGTGATCCTCGTGCTCACCGTGGCCGCCTGCGAGGCCGCGGTGGCGCTCGTGTTCGTGCTCAACGCCTTCGCCCGCACCGGCCGGCTCGACGCCGCCGCCTGGCAGTCGCTCCGCGAGTCGAACCTGCCCCGCGTCGTCGACCACGGCCTGCCGCCGGTCGACACCGCGGCCCTGCGATTTCCCCGGCTCACGCCCGCCGGCGTCCTCCCGGCGGTCGACGAGGACGAGGCCCTCGAGCGCGAGCACGTCTGACCCGATCCCGCGACCCACATGCCCGCCATCGAACTCCATCGCCTGCTGTTCCTCGTGCCGGCCCTGCCGCTGGCCGGCGCCGTGGTCACGGTGCTCCTCGGCCGCCGCCTCGGCCACCGCGCCCACTGGCCGGCGGTGATCTCGATCGCGGCGGCCGCGGTGGCGGCCGTGACGCTGCTGGGCCAGGTGGCGCGGACGGTCGAGGCCGCCCCGGCGGCCGCGGGCCCGACCGAGCGGGTCGCGTCGTACGTCCTCCAGGCGCCGCTGTGGCGCTGGGCGAGCGTGCCCGCCGCCTACGAGCCCGCCGCGGGCACGCCCGCCGCCGCGATCGGCGACGACCTCGTGGCCAGGTCGTCCGGCCGGCCCGAGTCGCTGCCCTTCACGATCGGCATCGACCTGCGGCTCGACCCGCTCACGGCCGTGATGCTCGCGCTCATCACCTGCGTGGGCCTGCTCGTGGCCATCTACTCGATCGGCTACATGCACGGCGACCCGGGCTATCCCCGGTTCTTCGCCCTCGTGGCGGCGTTCGTGTTCTCGATGTCGATGCTGGTGGCGGCCGACAACTTCCTCCTCGTCTACGTGTTCTGGGAGGCGGTGGGGGCGTGCAGCTACCTGCTCATCGGCTTCTGGTTCACGAAGCCCTCGGCCGCGGCCGCCGCCAAGAAGGCCTTCCTCGTCAACCGGGTCGGCGACTTCGGCCTCGCCGTGGCCACGTTCCTCCTGTGGATGACCTACGGCACGCTCAATTTCTCCGACAGCCTGCTCGCCGACGGTTCGCCGCTGCCGGGCATCCTCGGCGCGGCGCGGCTCGACGACCCGGCCGGGTACGTCGGCGGCATCGTGGGGACGGCCATCTGCCTGCTCCTGCTGCTCGCGGCCTGCGGCAAGAGCGCGCAGTTCCCGCTCCACGTCTGGCTGCCCGACGCGATGGAGGGCCCCACGCCCGCCAGCGCCCTGATCCACGCGGCCACGATGGTCACGGCGGGGGTGTACCTCGTGGCCCGCTGCGCGCCCCTGTTCGTCGGCTGCCCCGGGGCCCTCGCGGCCGTGTCGGTGGTGGGCGCCACCACGGCCCTGATCGCGGCCCTGATCGCCACCGTGCAGAACGACCTCAAGCGGGTGCTCGCCTACTCCA
>JBJTIV010000066.1:0-5919 GCA_046095145.1 Planctomycetaceae bacterium | reverse complement strand
GCTCACGCCTTCTCGTGCGGCGACGCCTTGTCCGCAACGAGGATGTCGGTGCCGGCCCGCTTCTCGTCGGGCGTGAGCACCTGCTCCTCGTAGTAGGACCGCTCCGTGTTGACCTCCCAGGGGTCGAGCTCCGGGCGGCCGAGCAGCCGCAGGGCCGCGTGATGGCCGGCGAGCATCGAATGATCCTGGTTGTTGTAGCGGTGCATGCCGTTGCGGCCCACGGTCTGCAGGTTCGAGAAGCCGTGCATGTAGGCCCGCAGCGAGTCCACGTGGCGACGGTACTCGGCGTCGTAGACCGGATAGGCGTTGAGCTCGCGGATCACGTGGCCGTCGGCGGAGAGGTCGGCCTCGTCCACGAGCCCCAGGCTCGCGATCTCGCGACGGGCGAGGGCCACGAGGTCCGCGTCGGCCATCGTCCACAGGTCGTCGCCCCGGGAGCAGAAATACTCCATCCCGAGTGTCGTGCCCGTGCCGGGTGCCACCATGTCGGCCGACCAGTTGCGGAAGTTCTGGATGCGGCCCACCCGCACGTCGGCCGCATGGATGTAGATCCAGTTGTCGGGAAACACGTCGGCCTTGCGGCAGGTGAGCGCCACGATGAGAAAGTCGCGGTAGCTGAGCCCCGCCGCGGCCTCGCGCACCGGCGGCGGCGCGGCCGGCTCCAGGTTCTTCACGAGCGTGGAGAGCGGCATCGAGGAGATCACCTGGTCGCAGCGGATCTCGTGGCGGCCGCCGGCATGCTCGACCACGACCGACGTCACGCGACCGTCGGCGTGGTGCAGGCCCACGACCCGGGCACCGGTGACGACGCGCCCCCCCGCCGCCTCGATCTTGCGGGCGGCCGACTCCCAGAGCATGCCGGGGCCCAGCCGCGGGTAGTCGAACCGCGTGATCAGCGTCTTGACGCGGCCGCTGTTGCGGATCGCGTTCAGGACGGCGGTCATGAACGTGAGGCCATGGATCCGCTGGGCGGCCCAGTCGGCCCGGATCTCCGTGCAGGGGATGCCCCACACCTTCTCGGTGTAGGTCTTGAAAAAGGTGCGGTAGAGCCGGTCACCGAACCGGTTCCGCACCCAGTCCTCGAAGGAGTCCTCGTGCCGCCGCGGGAACACCCTCGCCCAGAGGTAGCTGACGAACATGGACAGGCTCTCGACGACGCCGAGGTTGCGGACGGTGTCGAGGATCTGGAGCGGGTAGCGGTAGAACCGGCCGCGGTAGAAGATCCGCGACAGCCGCGGCACCTGGAGCATCGGCTCGTCCATCATGTCGGCCCAGAGCCGCTTCACGTCGTCGCTCTTCGTGAAGAAGCGGTGGCCGCCGATGTCGATCCGGTTGCCTCCCCAGACGTGCGTGCGGGCGATCCCGCCGATCCACGGCGACGCCTCGAGCACGAGCGGCGCCTGGCCTGACCGGGCGAGTTCGAAGGCCGCGGTGAGGCCCGCGGGGCCGGCTCCGACGACGATGTGGGAGGCGTGTTCAGGCAGTCTGTTCAACGGGTTCCGCCATGGTCGTAGATCTGTGTCGTCGTGAAGCCGAAGACCCCGAGATCATGATCGGCCAGCGGGAGAAACCAAAGCCCCCGCTCTCGGGTGTCCCGCGACGGACGAGAGGCGGGGTCACCCGGCGTCGGCATGATTCGGCGTCTCGAACCTGCCGCGGCCGTCCTTCTGTCGGCTTTGGCACAGTCCCGGGGTCGTGCGCGTCGATCGCCGTCGCGCGACGCGCGGAATCTCGTCTTCCCCGGTGTGGAATGCGGCGGTATCACCCGTCCATCCGTGTGACCGGACCATGAGTGCAGGAGGCAGCGCGATGAGACGAAGCGTCGATGGGTTGAAGCGGGTGTGGATGGCCGCGGTGACGATGGTCGCGGTCGTGGCCGCGGCGGCTCACGCCGGCCCGCCCTCGCTGAGCACCAATCCCGGCAACCTCGCGATCTTTCCCGCGAAGGGCCAGAGTCCCGAGCAGCAGAGGGCCGACGAGTCGGCCGCCTACGACTGGGCCACGAAGCAGACGGGCTGGGACCCCTACCAGGCCAAGGCGCTCCTCGACCAGCAGACGGGCGCCGCCGCCGCGTCGGCAGGTGCGGCGCGAGGCGGTGCCATCAAGGGCGCCGCCGGCGGAGCGCTCGCGGGGGTGGCGATCGGCGCCATCGCCGGCGACGCCGGCAAGGGCGCGGCCATCGGCGCGACGTCGCTGGGCCTGACGGGCGGCGTGCGCTCGAGACGCGCCATGAGGACGGCGGGCGGAGCCTCCGACTCGGCCGTGGCGGCGTATCAGCAGCAGTTCGCGACGTGGAGCCGCAATTTCATGGCGGCCATGGAGGCCAAGGGCTACACCGTGCGGTGAGGGCCCGGCGTCCATCGCCGTGGCACAGGCGGCACGGTTCACGGATGAAGACTCATCTCCCAGGAGTTCGAGGCATGATCAGGAACACGATGGTGATCGTGGCGGTGGCGTGGATCGCGGCGGCGGCGAGTTCGAGCGTTCATGCCGGCCAGGCGTGGCTCTGCAGCGTGGCGTCGGCCGTGGCGGTGGACGAGGACGGCACCGTGGGTCCCCCCGAGCTCGGCGAGCGGGAGCGGCCGACGTTCTTTCGGCTCGATGTTGAGAAGAAGGAACTGACGCTGCTCGCGCCCGAATCGCGCCGCGGCGAGGTCACGAAACTCGACTCGGTTCGCGAACTCGACGGGCAGCATGTGTTCTCCGGGCTGGAGAACGGCCGGGCCGTCAGCGCGATCGTCACGGCCGACGGCCGCATGACCCTGTCGATCGCCGCCGACGGCGTCGTCTGGTCGGTCTTCGGCCACGCGCTGGCGGAGGAGCGGTCGACCGGACGCGATCCCTGACCCGGAGATCCACGACTCGGATGAGCGGCGGATCGAGGGCGTTGTCGATCGCCGGGGTCGGGACTAGACTTCCGGCTGTCAGGAGAGAGTCGTAAGACCGCCGAAGGCCGAACGCTCAGGCAAAAGTACTGACGACACGCACTGCTGGAGAGTGGCGCCGTCCCCGGGACGTCGCCCACCGAAGGGGCAACCCGCGGGCGACCGCCCGCGGCGAATCTCTCAGGTTCCAGGACAGCAGGGTTCCGGATGACCGCCGCAGGCGGCGTCCCTCGAGAGGAGCCCTGCCATGCCGGACCGAAAGCCCGCGAGCGCCGCCCGAGCGACCGCTCCCTCGCACCCCGCTTCCCCGCCGCTGGCCGCCCTCGAGAACGCGGCCGAGTTCCAGGCCCGCCACATCGGCATCGGGCCCGCCGACGAGCGGCACATGCTCGACGCGATCGGTGCCGCGTCCACACGGGCGCTCGTGGACGAGATCGTGCCGGCGGCCATCGCCCGCCGCGACGCCCTGCGGCTGCCGCCCCCGCTCAGCGAGGCCGCGGCCCTCGCCGAACTCCGCGGCATCGCCGCCCGGAACCGGGTGTTCACGAGCTGCATCGGCCAGGGCTACCACGCCACGCTCACGCCGGGCGTGATCCTGCGCACCATCCTGGAGAACCCCGCCTGGTACACGGCCTACACGCCCTACCAGGCCGAGATCGCACAGGGCCGGATGGAGGCCCTCGTCAACTTCCAGACGATGGTCTGCGACCTCACGGCGATGCCCATCGCCAACGCCTCGCTCCTCGACGAGGCCACGGCCGCCGCCGAGGCCATGACGCTCGCGCGGCGGGTGGCGGCGAGCGCGAGCCCCGTCTTCCTGGCCGACTCCCGCTGCCACCCGCAGACGCTCGAGGTGCTGCGCACCCGGGCCGAGCCGCTGGGTATCGAGGTCGTGGTCGGCGACGCGGCCGAACTCGCGCGGAGCCGCGACCACTTCGGCGTGCTCGTGCAGTATCCGACCACCGACGGCGAGGTGGTCGACTGGCGGGGCCTGGCCGAGATCGTCCACGCGAAGCAGGGCCTGCTCTGCGCGGCCGCCGACATCCTGGCCCTCGTGCTGCTCGCCCCGCCGGGCGAATGGGGCGCCGACATCGTGGTCGGCACCACGCAGCGGTTCGGCATGCCGCTCGGCTGCGGCGGCCCCCACGCGGCCTACTTCGCCTGCCGCGACGAGTTCAAGCGGTCGCTGCCGGGCCGGCTCGTGGGCGTGAGCGTCGATGCGCACGGCAAACCCGCCTACCGGCTCGCGCTCCAGACCCGCGAGCAGCACATCCGCCGGGAGAAGGCCACGAGCAACATCTGCACCGCGCAGGTGCTGCCCGCCGTGGTGGCCGGCATGTACGCCGTCTACCACGGGCCCGCGGGGCTCGAGCGGATCGCCCGCCGGGTCGCCACGCTCACGGCGATCCTCGCCGCGGGCCTGCGCAGCCTCGGCGTGGCGGTGAAGCACGCGCACGCCTTCGACACGCTGGCCCTCGACACTGGCGCCCGCACGGCGGCCCTCGCCGCCCGGGCCCGCGAGCGGGGCATGAACCTGCGGGTGCTCGACGGCCGCACGCTCGGCGTGGCGCTCGACGAGACCACGACCCGGGCCGATCTCGTGCGGCTGTGGGGCGTGTTCGCGGCCGACGGCCAGGCCCTGCCGGATCCGGCGGCCTGGGAGGCGGGTGCGGCGCCGCTCGTGCCGCCGGCTCTCGCGCGGTCGAGCGGCTTCCTCGAGCATCCCGTCTTCAACTCGCACCACTCCGAGACGGGCATGCTCCGCTACATCCGGGAGCTCTCCGACCGCGACCTCGCGCTCGACCGCAGCATGATCCCGCTGGGCAGCTGCACGATGAAACTCAACGCCACGAGCGAGATGATCCCGATCACGTGGCCGGAGTTCGCGCACATCCATCCCTTCGCGCCGGCCGACCAGCGGGAGGGCTACGCGGTGCTCGACCGACAGCTCCGCGGGTGGCTCTGCGAGGCGACGGGCTATTCCGGCATCAGCCTGCAGCCCAACTCGGGCAGCCAGGGGGAGTACGCCGGGCTGCTCGTGATCCGGGCCTGGCAGCGGGCCCGCGGCCAGGGCCACCGCGACGTGTGCCTGATCCCCTCGAGCGCCCACGGCACCAATCCCGCCAGCGCGCAGATGGCGGGCATGGAGGTGGTCGTCACGGGCTGCGACGCGCAGGGCAACGTCGACCTCGCGGAGCTGCGGGCGAAGTGCGCGCAGTATGCGGACCGGCTGGCCGCCGTGATGATCACCTACCCGAGCACCCACGGCGTGTTCGAGGCGGGCGTCAAGGAGCTCTGCGAGATCGTCCACCGCCACGGCGGCCGCGTCTACGTGGACGGGGCCAACATGAACGCGCTGGTGGGCACGGCGGCGCCCGGGGCCTTCGGCGGCGACGTCAGCCACCTGAACCTCCACAAGACCTTCTGCATCCCGCACGGCGGCGGCGGGCCGGGCGTGGGGCCGGTGTGCGTGGTCGAAGACCTCGTGCCCCATCTGCCGGGCCATGCCACTGGCGGCGTGCCGGTGAACGACGTGGGGGCGGTGTCGGCGGCCCCGCTGGGCAACGCGGCGGTGCTCCCGATCAGCTGGATGTACTGCCGGATGATGGGCGGCGACGGCCTCCGCGAGGCCACGGCCACCGCGATCCTGTCGGCCAACTACGTGAGCACCCGGCTCCGCGGCCACTACCCCACGCTCTATTCCGGCGCGAACGGCCGTGTGGCCCACGAGTGCATCCTCGACCTGCGGCCGCTCAAGGACTCGAGCGGCGTGACGGCCGAGGACGTGGCCAAGCGGCTGATCGACTACGGCTTCCACGCCCCCACGCTCAGCTTCCCGGTGCCGGGCACGCTGATGATCGAGCCCACCGAGAGCGAGCCGCTCGAGGAGCTCGACCGGTTCATCGAGGCGATGATCGCGATCCGCGCGGAGATCCGCCGGGTCGAGGAAGGCACGTGGCCACAGGACGACAATCCGCTCAAGCATGCGCCGCACACCGCCGCCCGCGTCGCCACGACCGCGTGGAGCCACCCC
>JBJTIV010000065.1:0-2714 GCA_046095145.1 Planctomycetaceae bacterium | reverse complement strand
CCCGGCAGCTCGTGCAGCGGACCTTCGACGCCATCATCGAGACGCTGGTGCGGGAACAGCGGGTGGAACTGCGGAATTTCGGGATCTTCCAGATCAAGAAACGGGAGGAACGCACGGCCCGGAACCCCCGCACGGGGGAGCGTGTCGTGGTGCCGGCGAAGAGCGTCGTGACGTTCAAGCCGGGCAAGGAAATGGAGGCCCGCGTCAGGGAACTCGACAGGCAGGGGGCACCGGCCAGCCCGGTCCCGCGGCCCGCGCCCGACCCCGACCACGCGGCACAGTAGGCAGGCCAGGACGACCAACGAGGCTACGACCAACCAGCGAAGGACGGGCCACAGCGGCCCGACGACCAGGAGACGACCGCCACCCGCTCTCGCCCAGCACCCGGCTTTCCGGTACATGCCCCACGGCATGCGACCCTCGGCCGGCGCGAAGCGACACCGCGTGGCGCCCGCCTCCACCGGCACGAGGGTCAGGAGGACCTTGCGATGAGGACAGCAGTCTGGATGCTCTCCGTGGCCGCGGTGCTGGCCTCGTGCACGGGCTGTTTCATCCCGCTCTACTCGGGCGACCCCATCCGCCGCGCCCAGCAGCTGATCTACACGTCGGAAGACCTGCGGGCGATCACCGACGAATGGGAGCGGATCTGGTTCCTCGACCAGCCCTCGCACATGACGCCGTGGCGGACGCACGGCGGGATATTGTGATCACGCGAAACACCGGCCTCCTGCCGGTTTTCGCGTGGGCATTCTGAGCCGCAGCCGAGGTGCGGCTCGAATGCGGGGCGGTCGCACCTCCGGGCGACCGCGGCCGGCGCGGTGGAAGGCCCAATGACCGCGTGGCACGAGGCCACGCCTTCAAGAGCGGGCGGACGCCCGCCACGCAGGATCGATCCGGAGGATCGAGTCCTGCGTGAAGCATTCGCAGCGGGTGGGCGGGTAGACCGCCGAACGGCATCGCGATGGCCGATCGACCCGACAACCAGCCTTCCCCGCGCTCAGCGCGTGGGGCTTCCTCACGGGAAGCAGACACCGCTGATGATTCAGCGAGGGGCTGCCCATCCCCTCGAGACGGCGTAGACGGCAAGCGAAGCCCGGAGGGCGAGAGCGCAGACGTCTTCGAGCGAGCGAAGGTCAGGATGACCGAAGCGAGCGTCCGGCGAGAGGGTGTGGGCAGCCCCGAGCCGAGCGCGAGAGGTCAGATCCGGATCTTGCTCGCCTGCTCCACGATCGTCTCGAGCGGCACGAGGTCGCCCTTGTTGCAGCCCGGGCAGGCCTCCGCGGCCTCGGCCCAGGCCGCCGGCGAGCGGAGGTTCGAGTCCCAGAACGGCCACGTGCGGCACTGCCGCGGCCGCTCCTCGTAGGCCGTGCACTTCCGGGTGGTCTCGTCGAGCAGCACGCAGTCGCCGTTGGGCCGCTCGGTGAGCGTCCGGCGCACGCCCACCCGCGTCACGAAGGCGGCCTCGAAGGCGGCGGGGTCCATGCCCGTGCGCGCCGCCATGGCGTCGATCTCGGCCTGGTTCACCCAGACGTAGCCCGAGGCCCCCGAGCAGCAGTCGCCGCACTGGGTGCAGCGGAAGCGGAGCCCACCCGCGTACCACACGTCCTTGGGGATGCCCGCCATGCTCGCGCTCCGAGGGTCGCCGGCCGCGTGACCGCCGGGGCATCGTTGTCCGCCAAACGGCGTCGGGCGTCAACCGCCCGCGGGACGGGCGACCCTCACGCGACCGTCACGGCCGCCACGGCGGTGACCACCGCGTCGACGTCGGCCTCGGTGTTGAACGGCCCGAAGCTCGCGCGCACGGTGCCGCCGGCCCGGGTGCCGAGGTGCTCGTGGATGGCGGCCGCGCAGTGGAAGCCCGACCGCACCTCGACGCCCGCGGCCTGCTCGAGGATCGCGGCCACCTCGGCCGGGTCATGCCCGGCGACGGTGAAACTCACGATCGGCGCGGCCGCCGCCGCGGCGAACACGCGCACCCCGCCGAGGTCGGCCAGCCGCGCGGCGCACGTCGCCGCGAGGCCGCGGCAGCGGCCGCCGACCGCCTCGATGCCCCGGGCCTCGAGCCACTCGACCGCGGCGGCCAGGCCGGCCAGGGCCGGCAGGTCGCCCGTGCCGGCCTCCAGCCGCTCGGTGAAGGCCGCGGGCATGTCGAGCGATTCGCTCGCCGTGCCCGTGCCGCCCTGCAGGAGCGGCGCGGGCTCGACTCCCGCGCGCGCCCAGAGGATGCCCGTGCCCGAGGGCGCGAGCAGCCACTTGTGCGCCGGAGCACAGATGACGTCGGCGCCGCAGGCCCGCACGTCGAGCGGCCGCTGGCCGAGCGTCTGCGCCGCGTCGAGCACGAGCAGGCCGCCCCGCTCGTGCGCCACGGCGGCGAGCGCGGCGGCATCCTGGACCGCGCCGGTCACGTTCGACGCGTGCGAGCACGCGACGAGCCGCGTGGCCGGCCGCCAGGCGGCGGCCCGGTCGGCCGGATCGTCGCGCCCCAGGCCGTCGCAGGGCACGATCCCGAGCGGGATCGTCCCCTGCCGCGCGAGCCAGTGCAGCGGTCGCAGCGTGGCGTTGTGGTCGGCGGCGGTCGCGATCACGTGGTCGCCCGGCCGCACGAGACCGTGAATCGCCACGTTGAGCGCGAGCGTGCCGCCCGCCGGCAGGGCCACGCGGCCTGGCTCGGCGCCGAGCACGCGCGCCGCCGCGCGCCGGCCGCGGTCGCGGAT
>JBJTIV010000064.1:0-3807 GCA_046095145.1 Planctomycetaceae bacterium | reverse complement strand
AGGACCGGCTCATGGAGGTGGCGATCGAGGCGGGCGCCGACGACGTGAAGCTCTCGGGCGACCGCTGGGAGGTGACGTGCGATCCAGCCACCATGGCCGCCGTCGTGGATGCCCTCGGGAAGGCGGGCTTGGCCGTCGAGTCGAACGAGATCGTGCGCATCCCCATGAACACGGTCGACGTGGACGACGTGGAGACCGCCAAGCAGGTGCTCGCGCTGATGGAGCGGCTCGACGACCACGACGACGTGCAGAGCGTGGCCGCGAACTTCAACATCCCCGAAGCCGCGCTCGCGCAGCTGGGGTAGGGCAGCCTCGCGTTGCCCGCTCGGACCGCGCCCAACACGGCTTCGGGGATGCTCGTATCCTCTCGCCCGGACGTTCGCTTCGGGCATCCCTGCCCTCCGCTCACTCGGAGACGTCTCGAGGAGATGGGCAGCCCCTCGTGAACGTTCGACCACGGCCAGGGGCCGTCGTATCCCGAAGGAAGCCCGGAGCGCGAGCGACGGGAAGGCGGGTGGCGGACCGTGGCGGTGCCGCGTCGGGGCGTTGAGGTGGCGATCCGTATTCCCCGCGCTGGCGCTGGGGGCTTCCTCACGGGAGGTTGCATCGAGTGGTGGTACGACCCCGCGCGCTAGGCCCGGAGGGCCGGGTTGAATCCAGCCGGCGGAGGCCGGCAAAGCCCGGGGCGGCAGGATGCCGAGCCCGGGCGTGATGCACCGTGCCCGAAGCGAGCGTCCGGCGAGAGGGTGTGGGCAGCCCCGAGCCGCTTGGGCGAGTCGACCACGGATTCGCCGGCCGGTTGAGGCAACACAGGACGACGCGCGTCACTCCTCCGAGTGCGCGACGCTCGGCCAGTATTCGTCGAAGTCGAACTTCGGGCTGTTGTCGAGGTCGTGGCACTCCAGGCAGTTGTTCACGGCCTGTTGCTTGCCCTCCGGCGTGGCCAGCGTGAGCACGAGCTCCCGCCGCAGCCGGTCGCGCTCGGCCTCGGTGGCCTTAACGTCGCCACGCTCGACCGCGGTGTGGGCGGCCGCGGGACCGTGGCAGTTCTCGCAGCCCTGGTGGGCCAGGTGCGGGGTCTCCTTCGCGCCCGCGAAGCCCCCCTCGAAGGGCTCGAACCGCTGCGGCGCCCAGCCGGTGACGTGGCAGGAGAGGCACTCGGGGTCGAAGTCACGCCGCGGCTTCGCCTCCTCGAGCGTCGTGAGCGCGGTGGCGTGCGTCGTGCCCTCCCAGACCTCGTAGGCGTGCTGGTGGCACTCGGCACAGGCGGCGCTGCCGGCGAACCGGCCGCCCGTGGGATGGCGGATGGGCACGAGGTTCAGCCCCTGGAAGCCGAGCGACTCGAGCTTGTCCTGGTAGGTGCCCAAGAGCGCGATCATGTCGGGCGACTCGCCCCAGCGGGCGTCGAGCGGGAGCCGCTGCGTGCGGACCTGCCTGCCGTCGCCGCAGAAGCCGACGACCACCGCGAACATCCCCTTGTGGCCGAGCTCCAGGAGCAGGCCGCCGCCGGGCAGCCGCTGGGGCTCGAGCGGCGGCTCGTCGGCGCCACCGGCCGTGGCCACGACGTCGAACTGCGGAAAGGCCGCGGCCAGCGCCCGCGTCTCCTCGGGCTCGCCGAAGCAGAGCAGCACCTGGTGGTCGCAGCCGGCCTTGGCGAGCTCGGCCGCGACGGGACCGAGCGCCCGCTCCGCCGGCACCACCTCCACGTCGGCGTTCTTGAGCTCGGCCTGGCCCTGGGCGCCGAGCACGGTCGTGATTCCGATCGTCAGGCCGCCGGCCTCCACCACGCGGAACCGCGGCGTGATGTTCGCGTCGAGGCCGAGCAGGCCCACGTTGGCGCTCACGTAGGGCGTGGGCCGGTCGCCGATGGGGGCCACGGCGGCCACGAGCTCCTCCGCCGGCAGCCGCAGGTCGGCAGGGCCGAAGCCCACCGCCTCGTAGCGCATGGCCCGCAGGCCGTCGACGATCGACTGGAACTTGGCCTCCGTCTGCCTGCCGAAGCGCTTCACCTGCCCGCCGAGGTCGACGGCGACCACGGGCCATCCGGCCGTGGAGAGCGCGCGGAGGAAGTTGTGGCGGCGGCTCAGGCCGCCTTTCTGGTTCTCCTTGCCGGTGCAGCCGCAGGGCTCGATGTAGCCGTCGAGTTCGCCGGTGATCACCAGCACCGCCCGCGGAACGGGCCAGTCGACGAACACGGCGCCGTTGCGCTCGCGGAAGGTCCGCACGAGCTCCTCCGCCACCTCCGGCCCGCGATCCGGGGCCGCCGCGGAGGCGACCGCCGCCGACACGAGCAGGAGCGAAAGCAGCGCGGCGGGCCGGCGGATCGGCATGGGCGGCCTCTCGGGAGGACGGGGAGGTCGCGGGCCGGTCAGGGCCCGATCGCGACGCAGACGGGGATCGCGAGGGTGGGAACGTCGGGATGTCCGGTCTCGAGTTCGATTGTGCCGGGCGGCCCCGTCTCTGAACAGAGATGATTCACGGGTCCGCTGCCCGGGGCAATCGCGATTTCGAGCGGGATCCGCAGGCTGCCGCCGCTGCCGACCGGCCGCGGCTCGCCGACCCGCACGTCGAGCGACCCGGGCGTGGTGCGGCGGACGACCGGACGCACCGCCGCGGCGTGCGGTCCCTTGGCGGTGATGAAGAGTTGCGTGGTGAGTCCGGCCTTGCCGGAGACGGTGCCCAGCATGAGGGCCTGCCGGCCCGTGTCCCAGCCGGGCCCGGCCAGCACGAGGTCGCCGCCCACGTCGCCGTCGAGCGGGATCTCGGCGACCACCTCGCCGCCCATGTCGAAGGCCACCGTGATCATGCGTCGCAGCCGGCCGAGGGGCAGCCCGGGCCTGACCTCCACGTCCACGCGAAACCCGCCGGTCGCGCCGGACTCCGCGGCCACCGCGGCGGCCGGCGCCGGCTCCGTCGTCACGCCGAACAGGCGGGTGGCATCGTCGCCGTCGATCGTGGCGGACGTCACGGTCGGGGACGTCGTGCCGAACGTGAACACGGTCACCCCCCCGCGCGCCCCGCCGCCGACGGTGATCCCGGGAAGCACGAGGGCCTCGGGCACCGCCTTCCAGGTGGGCACCACCGTTCCCTCCACCACGAGCGGAATCTCCGGCCGCCGCGGGTCGTCGGTGAGGATCGTGACCTGCTGGCGGAACGGACCGCCCGGGCCCTTGCCGGTCCACTGCACGGTCACCGGCGCGCTGCCTCCGGGAGGCACGACGGCCCGGGCCTCCGGGCCTGAGCCCGTCGCCCCGCCGATCTCGCCGATCGTGCAGGAGCAACTGCTCGCGCCCGGCGTGAGCGTGAGCGGCCCGTCACCCGCATTGCGGATGGTGAACACGTGGCTGCCCTTCGCGCCGGTGCCGACGCTGCCGAAGGCGTGCGGCGTGGTGTCGGCCTCGGCGCGGGGCCGCGGTGCGAGGGATCGTGCAACGCCGGGCCGGAAGCCGCCGATCTGCCAGGGCCGCAGGGCCGCCTCGAGCACCGCGGTGCCCGCGCCCACGGCGCCGCCGACGACGAGGGCGAACGCCGCCACCTGCCATGCCTGGGGACCGCGCACCGTCATGCCGTCGTCGCCGTGCACCCGATCGCAGCGGGCGCCGCGCGCCCGTCGTCACGATCCTACCCAGAGTCTACCGGCCGCCGGCGGCGGACACGGCCGGCCACGCGTCAGTACGCCCGCGCGAGCACGCTCCGCCGTGGCACGGACTTCCCCGTGACGACGCACGTGCCCGGCTCGTCGGCACCGTCCATGGGGATGCAGCGGACGGTCACCTTGAGCGGGTCGAAGGCCTCCGCGACGGCGGG
>JBJTIV010000063.1:0-4448 GCA_046095145.1 Planctomycetaceae bacterium | reverse complement strand
GTGCACGACTATCTTCCTGACGAACTCGCTGCACTCTACGCAGCCATCATCGAGGAAGCAGTGCCGGAGTTTCGTCGGCTCGAAGCGGCCGCGGCCGGCCGGCTTCGATGACTGCCGGTGCCACTGCCCTACGCGTCGGCCCGGGCTTTGATCGCCTTCATCTCGGCGGCCTCGGGAAGCGCCTTGTAGTAGGCGTCGAGGGGGTAGCAGCCGCTCCGGAGCCCGTGCCGCGGAGCCGTCGTGCAGTCGGAGAACGTGCGGCAGATCGACCCGCGGGCAAGCGGTCTGCCGGCGAGCGCGTCGGCCGGCAGCGCCGGATACGAGAGCACCATCCGGCCGAGGCCCACGGAGTCGATCCAACCTCGGGCCACCACGGCCTGCGCCGCGTGGACGAGATAGTCCTGGAGGTAGGTGTAGCCCGAGCCCACGAGCACGAGCCCCGGCACCGCCGCCTTCGCGCGGCGGCAGGCGTCGATCTGCCGCCACACGCCCACGAGCGGATCCTCCGGCGGCGGATAGCCGTCGGACGGCGGAAACGCCGCCGGCCGCTGGATGTGGGGCACCGTGGAGGGGCTGCCCGCCGTGAGGTTCACCGCGGGCACGCCGAGGTCGCGGAGCAGTTCCAGGAGCCGGATCGGCTCGGCGAGGTCGATCCGCCGCGGATCGGTCTCGTCGACCCCGAAGCCGCAGTCGTAGGGCACGCCCGCGGGGCAGGGAACGGGCTCGCCGTGGTCGCCCACCTTGTGCCACGGCACGGAGTCGAACAGCGAGAGCCTCACGCCCACCACGAGCCCCGGGCACTCGCCGCGGACCCGCTCGACGAGCGTGCGCACGAGCCGCGTGCGGCCGGCGAAGTCGCCGCCGAAGCGACCCGGCCGTCGCCGGGCCGACAGGAACTCGTGCAGGAGGTATCCGTGGCAGGCCTTGAGATCCACCATGCGGAATCCCGCGGCCTGGGCCATGCGGGCGGCGGCGACGTAGGCGTCGATGAGCCGCTCGACCTCGTCGTCCGACACGACGCACGACGCGTCCGCGGGATCGACGCCATGCCGGCCGTCGAGCACGGGATGGTGGTAGGCGATCCGCGGCCGACGGCCCGCCCGCGTGGGCGCCGAAAACCTGCCCGAATGCGTGAGTTGCAGGGCCACGAGGCAGTCGTCGGCCGAGCCGTGCGCCGTGCGGCGCGCGACGGTCACGGCCGCGAGGAGCGCGGCGAATCCGTCCACGGCGCAGGCCTGGGCGAGCAGCTGGTGGGGGTTCGCCCGGCCCTCCGGCACGACGCTCACGGCCTCGCCGCCCCAGATCAGGGCGGCGCCGCTCTCCCCGAAGCGTTGCCAGCGCCGCAGCACCGTGTCGGTCGGCCGGCCGTCGGCGGACGCGTCCCAGCCCTCCATGGGATGGATGCACCAGCGGTTGCCGACCGTCACGCCGCCGATGTCGATCGCGGCGGCCAGAGGCGAGTCTTCGGCCGCCGACAGCGCCGCGTCGTCGAGCGGGATGGGCGCGTCGAGCGAGGCGAGATGCGCCCGCAGGTCGGCGGCGGTGCGGAAGCGGGCGATGCGCGGATACACGGGGCGGCGGTCCTCGCGGACGATGATACGGCGGCCCCGACCCGGCGGGAATGCGACGCGGCAGGCGTCGAACTGGCGGGCCTCCGGCTCGTCGCCGATACTCCCGCCATGAGCGCAGCACCACGGCCCGCGACCGAGCCGGCGATCGACCCGGCCACGCTCGTGCGGCCGCGCCGCGCGATCCGGGGCATCTCGGCGATCCTGCTGCCGTTCGGTGCCGACGGCCGCATCGACTGGGAGGCCTTCGCGGCCCACGTGGCCCGCACGGCCGCCGCCGGAGTCACGCCCGCGGGCAACATGGACACGGGCTACGTGCAGCTCATCGACCACGCCACGCGGCGGCAGGCCCTCGAGATCGCCCGCGACACGCTCGGGCCCGGCGGCCCGCTCGTGGCCGGGGCGTGCGTCGTCGACGCACCGGGGGCGGCATTCGACGAGGCGGCCTACCGGCGGGAGTTCGCGCCGATCACGGCGGCGGCCGCGGTGCCGGTGATCTTCCCGTCGTTCGGGCTCACGGCGGGGAGTGACGCCGACTTCCTCGACCGCACGCGGCGGCTCGCGGCGGGCGTGGAGTCGTTCATCGGCTTCGAACTGGGCACGGCGTTCGTGCCGTGCGGCCGCGTGCTCTCACTCGACGCCTATGGCGAGCTCATGGAGATCCCCACGTGCGTCGGCGCGAAGCACTCGTCGCTGTCACGTCGGCTGGAGTGGGAGCGGCTCGCCCTGCGGAACCGCCTGCGGCCGGAGTTTCATGTCTTCACCGGCAACGACCTGGCGATCGACATGGTGCGCTACGGCAGCGACTGGCTGCTCGGCCTGTCCACGGCCGCGCCGGAGGCGTTCGCCCGCCGTGACCGCTGGTGGGCGGAGGGCGACTCCCGTTTCGACGAGCTCGACGACGCCCTGCAGGCCCTCGGCGACTTCGCGTTTCGCCCGCCGGTGCCGGCGTACAAGCATTCGATGGCCCAGGCGCTCCACCTGCGCGGCCTCATCGCCAGCGACGAGTCGCATCCCGCGAGCCCGCGGAGACCGGCATCGGATCGCGAGATCATCGCGGCGATTCTCGACCGGATCGACCGGGCGTTCACCGCCTGACGCCGCCCACGCGCCTGCCAACGATACTGCCGCCTGGACTGTTCGCCGCTTGCGGGAGCGGCTTCGACCGCCCTATCCTGCGGGTTTCCCGCCTGGATATCAGCGCATGCACAAGCCCGCCGGCATCGCCCAGCACAGCTACGGCAAGAGCCGCGTGCGGCTCACGAAGGTCACCCGCCACGCCGACCGTCACGACCTCATGGAGGTGTCGGTCGACATCGTGCTCGACGGCGACTTCGAGGCCTCCTACCTCGAGGGCGACAACCGCACGGTGGTGCCCACCGACACGATGAAGAACACGGTCTACGGCATCGCGGCCGGGCATCCGCTGGATTCGATCGAGTCGTTCGCGCTGGCCCTCGTCGACCACTTCCTCGGGCGGCATGCGCACGTGTCGGCGGCGACGGTCGCCGTCGAGCAGGCGCCGTGGCGGCGGATCACCGGGCCCGACGGCCGCGAGCACCCCCACGCCTTCATCGCGGCCGGCACCGCGCGGCGGACCTGCCGCGTGCGCGGCGACCGCGGCACGCCCACGGTGGAGGCGGGCGTGAGCGGCCTGACGGTGGTGAAGACGACCGACTCCGCGTTTCGCGACTTCGTCCACGACGAGTTCACCACGCTGCCCGACGCGGACGACCGCATCTTCGGCACGGCCGTCGAGTCGCGGTGGCGCTACCGGGCCGGCGCGCGTCCCGACTGGAACGCCGCCTGGCAGACGGCCTGCCGTACGATGGTCGACGTGTTCGCGGGCCACAAGAGCCTCGCCGTGCAGCAGACGCTCCACGACATGGGCCAGGCGGCGCTCGCGGCCTGCGCCGACATCGAGGAGATCTTCCTGGAGATGCCCAACCAGCACCGCATCCCGATGGACCTCGCGCCCTTCGGCCTCGACAACACCAATTCGATCTTCGTGACCACGAGCGAGCCCTACGGACTGATCCGGGCCACGCTCCGCAGGAAGGGGTGAGCCATGGCCCGGCTGTCGACGCACGTGCTCGACACGGCGCGGGGTCGCCCCGCCGCCGGCATGCGGATCGACCTCCACCGCCTCGACGCCGAAGGGCTGCCGCGGCACGTGACCAGCGCCGTCACCAACGCCGACGGCCGCACCGACGCCCCGCTCCTCTCCGGCGACGCCATCCCGGCGGGCACCTACCGGCTCACCTTCCACGTGGGCGAATACTTCGTGGCGGCGGGCTCCGCCGACGCCTGCCGGTTCCTGCGCGAGGTGCCGATCGTGTTCGGGATCGACGACCCGGTGGGGAACTACCACGTGCCGCTGCTCGTGTCGCCGTGGAGCTATTCCACCTACCGCGGGAGCTGACCATGCGGTGGGACGCGGTGATCCGCGGCGGCACCGTGGTCGCGGCCGACGGGCCGCGCCGGGCCGACGTGGCGATCCTCGACGGAACGATCGTCGAGGTGGCCGCCGAGGTGCCCGGCGCCGCGACCGAGACCGTCGACGCCGCCGGCTGCCATGTCTTTCCCGGCGTCGTGGATCCGCACGTGCACTTCAATGACCCGGGCCGCGCCGACTGGGAGGGCTTCGAGACCGGCTCGGCGGCGCTCGCCGCCGGCGGCGGCACGCTGTTCGTCGACATGCCGCTCAACGCCTCCCCGCCCACGCTCGACGCCGCGTCGGTCGACGCCAAGCTGGCCGCGGCCCGCGGCCGATCGCGGACCGACGGCGCGCGGGGGGGCGGGAGCGTGCCCGGCCCCGTGGGGCAGCTGCCCGCCCTGGCCGCCCGCGGCGGCGCCGGCGGCGAGGCCTGCCGGTGCGCC
>JBJTIV010000062.1:0-4838 GCA_046095145.1 Planctomycetaceae bacterium | reverse complement strand
CGGGCTGGATGCGGCAGTTGCACACCGGGGCCAACGACATGCCGGGGCCGGTCACGGAATACGCCCGCACCGACCTCGACGACCTGCAGCGGGCCAACGCGGTCGGTGGCGAGGATGACGACGGCGGGTCGCGCGGGACCGGCGGGCCGGCCGGCCGACCCGAGGATGACCGGCCCGCCCCAGGGGAGACTCGCGATGGACAAGAAGCAGAAGAAGCGGATGGAGGTGCTCCATCAGAAGATCGCGAAGCTGCAGCAGCTCCTGGCGGGGGCGAAGCAGCAGCCCGATGACCCGGCCGAGGTGCCGCGGCTCGAGCGGGAGCTCGAAGCGGCCCATGCCGAGCTGGCGAAGCTGAAGCAGGGGTAGCGACGATGGGATTCCTGGCGGGACTGTTCGGCGGGGGGCCGAAGCGGGTCGACCTCTGGCAGCGGTTCGAGCGGCTCCGAGAGAGCAACTCGGGAACGATGTCGACCTTCTACAAGGTCCGCGACACCAGCACCGGGGAGATCCGCGGGCTCAAGGTCGTGGACCGCGCGAAGGCCGCTCCGGTCGAGGGCCGCTACCGCGGGCTGGACAAGCCGACGGAGGGCGAGATCGGCATGGCGATCAGCGGCCCGAACATCGGCCGGACGATCGAGTCGGGCGTCTCCACCGACGGCGACCCCTTCATCGTGCAGGAGTTCATCGAGGGGACGCTGCTCCACACGGTGCTCAGCGGAAAGAAGCCGCTGGAGCCCGCCCGCCGGCTGGATCTCGTCCGCCAGGCGGCCGAGGCCGTGGCGGTCGTCCATCAGGCGGGCTTCGTGCACCGCGACCTCTGTCCGCGGAACTTCATGCTCCGGCCGGACGGCCGCCTCGTGCTCTTCGACTTCGGCCTCACGGTGCCCGACAAGCCGGTGTTCCTCCAGCCGGGCAACCGCATCGGCACGCCCAACTACATGGCGCCCGAGGTGGTCCGGCGCCGGCAGGCCGACAAGCGTCTCGACGTGTTTTCCTTCGGCGTCACCGCCTACGAGATCTGCACGCTCGACTCCCCGTGGCCCCGCGGCTCGAGCGGCAAGGCCGCCCTGGCCCACGACACGCCGCCGGTCGACATCCGCGACCGCTGGCCGGAGATCCCGCCGCCGCTCGCCGAGGCGATCATGGCCTGCATCGCCGCCGACCCCGCGCAGCGGCCTGCGACGATGGAGGCCTTCCTGGCCCGGATCGCGACGGTGACGCTCTGACCGCCGGCCGCGCGCGGGCCTTGATCGGCCGCCGTGTCGTTCGTACGCTGCTCTAGGTCGAATTCCAGTCTCTCGAAGCCACGCCCCGAGCGAGGAGCCACGCGCCATGACGATGGACAAGAGCCTGCGGGTCCGGAAAGGCGCCACGAGCGCCCGCGGCGTCCTCACCCGTGCCGAGCGGATCGCCAAGCTCAAGGAACAGGACCACTGGAAGGAGGGCCGCAGCCCCCTCGGTCTCCCGAAGGTCCGCGTGCAGAAGACGGCGATGAAGAAGAAGGCCAAGAAGAAGGAAGAGGCCGCCGAGGGCGGCGCCGCCAAGCCGGCCGCAGCCGCGGGCGCGGGCGCCAAGAAGAAGTAGCGCGGCCGACGAGCAGGAAGCCCGGAGCGCACGCGACGGGTATGCGGGTGGCGGAACCGGGCGGCTCCGCGCTCACCGGCCGGGCAGCGACCCGGATTCCCCGCGCTGAAGCGCGGGGCTTCCGTCGGGCAGTCAGCCCGTCCACCACGCGCACCGCTGAGCCGCGGCCTGCCCCGACGCGATCACCTGCGGAATGCCCACGCCCGTGTAGGCGGCGCCCGCCAGGGCCAGCCCCGGATGGGTGGACACCGCGGCGTCGATGCGGGCCACGCGGTCGACGTGGCCCACGTGATACTGCGGCATGGCTCCGTGCCAGCGGTCGACGCGGGCGATGACCGGCCGGCCCCCGATGCCCAGGATCGCCCCGGCCTCGGCGCGGGCGAGTGCCTCGAGCCCCGCGTCGTCGAGGTCGAGCACGGCGGGGTCGAGGGCGCCCCCCATGAACACGCGGAGGAGCACGTGCCCCTCGGGAGCCCGGCCGGGGAATTTCTCGCTCGAGAAACTCACGGCCAGGATCCGGCGGCCCGCGCGCCGCGGCACCACGATGCCCGCGGCGTCGAGCGGATGCGCCACGGAGTCGCGCCGGAAGCCGAGCGAGACGATCGCCGAGCCCGCGTAGTCGATGCCGGCGAGGTCCGCGGCGAGGCGGCCGTCCAGCCCGTCGAGGAGCCGAGCGGCGACCGGGGCGGGAGCGGCCACGACCACGCCGCGCGCCACGAGCGGGCGTGCATCCGCGAGCGACACCGTCCAGGCGCCGGCCGCGTCACGGGCGACGGAGGTCGCCGCGGCCTTCACGAACCGCACGCCCTGCGCGTCGAGCCGCTCGGCGAGGCGGCGGGGCAGGGTGTCGAGACCCGAGGCGAGCGTGAGAAACTGACCATAGCGGGCGCCGGCCGTGCCCGCCTCCGCGGCGGCCTTCGCCCGCCGGCGCTCGCCCGCCCAGAGGCTGCCGGCCTCGCGCTCCATCGCCAGGAAGTCGGGGCAGGCCGCGGCCATGCTCAGCCGTGCCGGATCGGCCGTCCACACGCCGGCGGCGAGCGGCTGCACGAGTCGCTCGAAGGCCTCGCGGCCGAGCCGCCGCACGGCGAACTGCTCGAGCGACTCGTCGGCGGTCGCCGCGCCCGCGGCGGGCCTCCGCGCGGGCACGAGCGGCTCGAGGAGCAGGCGGATGCGGCCCGCCGGCGACAACAGCGGTGTCCGCAGGATGCTGTCGCGCCGAGCGGGAGCCAGCAGCCGGAACCCCTCGGGCACGGGCACCGCGCGATCGCCGTGCCAGACCAGCGCCCGGCGCACCCGCGGATCCACCGGGATGAGTTCCGCGGCGAGCCCCAGCCGCCCGGCCAGGTCCACGGCTTCGGGGCGGACCGCGAGGAAGCAGTCGGCGGCCCGCTCGATCAGCCAGCCGTCGTGCCGCACCGTCTCGATCACGCCGCCGGCGCGACCGGCAGGCTCGACGACGGTGACGGTCGCTCCTGCGGCCGCAAGCACCTCGGAAGCGGCCAGGCCGGCCAGACCGCCGCCGACCACGACCACCTGACCGTCGCGATGCACCATGCCGTCGAGTGTAGTCCGCCCCCGGCCGTGGAAAACTGGGGTGGCTGGGTCATCGGCCATCCTGGTCTGGACCGTCCGACGCCGCCTGCCTACCTTCCCGCCCCCGCGAGGCATCGCGCCCCGCGCCTGCATCCGCCGGGATCGTTCAAGGAGGAGTCGCCGTGGCCACGCCTCGGGAGTCATCTGCTCCGTCACTGTCCGTGATCCTCGTCGTGGCGGCCGCCGCGATCCTGGCCGCTCCGTTCATGACGGGGGCGCACGCCGACGCGCCGCCCATCCGGCGCACGGCCTGGACCGAACTGCTGCCCAACGCGAAGCCGAAGACCGGCGACACGTCCGCTCCCGTCGCGGGCGACGGCCCGAGCCTGAAGCGCTGGCTGTCGGAGCGGCTGGCCACGTTCACCGGCCAGGCTCCGACCGAGACCCCGACCGAGACCCCGACCGAGACCCAGACCGAGACCCAGACCAAGATCCCGACCAAGATCCAGACCAAGGCCCCCACCGAAGCCGCGACCGAGGACGACCCGGTGGCGGCCACGGACGAGTCGTCGACGACGTCGGCCCCCCTGGCCGCCATTCCCGACGAGATGCCGACCCTGTCGATCGATCCGACGAGTTTCCGCGGCGTGCTGCCGGGAAAGACGACCCGGGCGGAAGTGACCTCGGCCTGGGGCGAGGGCGAGCCCTTCACCAGTGACGACGGCACCACGGGGCTCGCCTGGGCGATCGAGCCGTTCGATCACGTCCAGGTCGTCCTCGAGAGCGACGTGGTCGCCTCGATCCGCATCAAACTGTCCGAGCCCGTCGCGGTGGCCGACTTGGCCAAGCAGCTCGAGATCGCCGACATCCGCACCGTGCGGGTGGTCGACGACGAGGGCGTCCCGATCGGCGAGGTGTATCCGGAGCGCGGGGTGGTCCTGAGCCTGGTGCCCGACACCAACACGGCCGCCGGCATCCTCATCGAGCCGCTCGATCCGGAGTCGTTCGTGCTCCGCGCGGAGCGGTCCTTCGACATCTCGTCGGCCGCCGCCATGTCCGACCTGCTGTACGCCGTGCAGATCGACCCCCGGCACGTCCGCGCGCACCGCCTCCTGCTGGCGATGACCAGCGCCCAGGGCAAGTGGAAGCAGGCGCTCGAACTGGCCGACCGCGCACTGAAGATCGACGCCGCCGACCCATGGACGCAGGTCAAGCGGGCCGGCGTGCTCATCGCGCTCGACCGTCCCGAGGAGGCCCGCATCGCGCTGGAGGCCGTGCTGGCCCGCGACTCGAACCCGCCGCTCGTCGCGGCGCAGGTGCGCCGCCTGCTCGGCCGGGCCGCGCTCGCGGGGGCGACGCCGAACCACCAGGCCGCCGTGGAGCACTTCGCCGAGGCCATCCGCCGAGCCGCGCCGCTGGTAACGCAGACGTCGGCCGCCCAGCCGGCCGCCTGCGAGGTGCTGCTCGACGCCCACCTGGGCACGGCGGCGGCGATCGCCGAGGGCACGTGGCAGCAGAAGGGCCGCGTGATCCCCAAGTGGATGGCCCGCAGCGAGGCCGTGGTCGCCGAGTGCAAGGACGACGACACGGTCCGCCAGACCCTGGAAATGCAGCTCTGCCGCGGGGCCCTCGCGATGGCGGCGGGCTCGGTCGACGCCGCGGAGCTCGGCACCCCGTTCAACGGCGAGATCGCGCGGCTGCGGCGGCTGTGGGGAGGCGCC
>JBJTIV010000061.1:0-4685 GCA_046095145.1 Planctomycetaceae bacterium | reverse complement strand
GGGTTGGGGTGGAATCCGCATTCCCCGCGCGTGCGCTCGTGATGGTGCGCCGTCCTTGTTGAAGCCCCCTGCGGCAGCTGGGGGACACCGGGTGGCCCCGGTTCCCGGTCCCCATGCGGATGGAGCGCAGACGCCGAAAACGAGTCGACATCTATGGGGCATGGCAGACGGTCTCCGCCGCGCCGCGGTGTCCCCGGGCTTCCGCCCGGGGCTTGCATGTGTGCCTCCGGTGGCGACTGCCGCCACGAACACCCGTCGGCTCGCACAGGCAGCGGTCATACGCCTCTGTGGCAAGCCATCCGCGCACCATGAACACGTGCGCGTGGGGCTTCCTTCGGGACGGACAACCGTCTCTCCCAAATACCCAGGGTCGAATCCAGCCGGCGATGCGGGACGCACACGATTCAGTGAGGGGCTGCCCGTGCCGTCGAGCCGGCGTAGGTGGCCAGCGCAGGCAGGATGCCGGAGCGCAGCCGCCTCCGAGTGAACGGAGCCCAGGATGGGCGCAGTGAACGTCCGGGCGAGGCGGCACGGGCAGCCCCGAGCCACGCGAGACGCAGATCGAACCCTCACGCATCTGCCGCGCCGACCAGGATCGCCGGGAGGGCCGAGGCGAACGTCAAGCGAGAGGGCACGGGCAGCCCCGAACGCCCGAACGACGCGTCGCTTCCCCATTCAGCCCGCGCATCAGCCCGATGTCCGCCGGCGCCTCTTCCGCCGGCACCGCACCCCGATCACGACCGCGGCCGTGCCCGCCAGCACGATCGTCGCCGGCTCGGGAACCGGCGCGAGAAACGCCACGAATTCGCTGTTGTGGTTCACCACGGCCCACACGGTATCCGTGGCGTTGTCGCGGCCGTAGGCGCCGATGTAGTTGGTGAGCGTATCGCCGTACGTGGTCTGGAAGGCGGTGAACGCCCCCAGGTAGCCCTGCTGGGCCAGCAAGGCGTTGTTGCCCGTGTTGCCCGCCACGGCGTTGATCCACTCCGTGCCGTTCTTCCAGCCCAGCCACAGTTCCGACGTCTCGCTCGCCGGGTCGTAGTTCATCGACAGCACGAACGCCGACGAGCCCGTGGGCGTGGTCAGTTCGAGGATGTCCGACACCGCCGACGCCGGCTTGCCGAGCGACGACCACGTGGTGGCCAGCGTGCCGCCGCTCCCCGAGGCCGTGCCGGCGAGCAACGCGGCCGTCGCCGGCGACGACGGCGAACCGCTCCCCGACGTGGTCACGCCGCCGAGCGCCGAATTCCCGGCGATCGGGGCGCTGGCGCCGTCCTTCGACTGCAGGAGCGCGCCCGGATCGAGCTTCACGCCATTGGTGCCGCCCAGGATGAGGTCCGTGTCGAGCACGAACGTGGCCCCGCTGCTCACGTCCACGCCCCCCTGCCCGAGCGCGTTGGGGTTCGATGCCGCCAGCGTGCCGGTCGTGATGTCGGTGCCGCCGGTGAACGAGCTCGAGCCCGAGAGCGAGGTCAGGCCGCTGCCGGCCATGGTGAACCCGCCGGTGCCCGTGATGGACGTGCCCAGCGCCAGCGAGCCGCTGTTGGTCATCTCCACGAGCCCGGCGTTGGGCAGCGTGGGCTGCTGGAAGTCCAGGCCGTTGCCGAACTGCACCTTGCCGCCACCCCCCACCTGCACGGCCGCCGAGGGATCGACGGTGCCCGTGATCACGCTCAAGGCACCGTCCGACGGTGCGACCGTGCCGGTGATGAGGCTCGAGAAGATCGCCTTCGCGGCGCTGCCGGAGAGCCCGACCGAACCCGACACCAGGCCGTCGAACGTCGCCGACCCGCTCCCCACGATCGACACGAGGCCGCTCATCGAGGAGTTGAAGTCGGCGGCCCCGTTGAGATTCGCCGTGCCGAGGAACGAACTGTCGAAGTTGGCCTTCGCCCCGTCGGCCACCGCCATCGTGCCGGAGACGGGCTGCGCGTAGGTGGGGGTGCCGGTGTCGACGAGCTGCGCACCTGCGTAGTTCCCCGAATTGAGGATCGTCGCGCCGCCGCGGGTCACGATCGGATTGCCGATCGAGAAGTTGCCCAGGTCGAGCGTGGCCCCGTTGTTGATGGCCAGCGTGCCGACGCCGAAGGCGTTGCTGCTGCCGGCCACGAGCGACCCCTGATAGACCACGGTGTCGCCGATGTACGTGTTGCTGCCCGACAGCTTGAGCGTGCCCGCGCCCTGCTTGTCGATGCGCGCGAGATAGCCGCTCACGGGCCCGGTCACGTTGACGGTCCCGCCGCTGATGAGGTTGAAGGTCGCCGTTCCCGTGATGCTGAAGGCACCGGAAAACGTGCCGGTGCCCACGCCGCTGATGCCGTAGGTGCCGGCGCCGCGGGTCGCGCCGGTCGTCGTGTAGAGCGATCCCGAGACGTAGAGGTCGTCGACCTGCCAGTTGGGCGATGCGCTGCCCGAACCGGCCAGGCCGAACAGCGAGAACGTCCGCTGGAAGGTCGGCGTGTCCGCCGGGGAGAAGTTCACGGCCCGCCAGGTTCCGTCGGCCGACACGGCGGCCGACGCGAGATCCACCTTGTAGTCGTTCTCGCTGGAGCGCAGCACGATCCGGGTCGGGCCGGTCGCCGCCGAGCGGGAGCCGAACTGGACCGCCTGCACCTGATAGAGGTAGTCGGCGCCGAACGGCGGTGCCTGCATGAGGAAATTCAGGCCGGGCGAGGTGGATCCGCTGACCGTGGCCGGATAGGCCGCCGCGAGCCCGCGGTTCTGGTTGCCGCTGGCGGTCGTGCCGGAGGCCAGCGTGTAGCCGCTGCTCGGATTCGTGGAGCCGTTCACGGGAAGCCCACCGGTGGCGCCGAGCGTGTAGCGGATCTGACTGCCGCTCGAACCCGTGGCGGTCGTGCTGGCGAAGGACGTGCCGAAGTTGAAGGAGGCGTAGAACGGCGACAGCGACGTGCTGCCCGCGGTGCCGATCGTCTGGGACGACGAGTTCGTGGAGTCGGGACTGACGTTCGTCTGGGCCCGAACCGGCGCGGTCAGAACCAGCGCGACGACGGCCAACGCCGCCGCACGGATGCTCGAGGTGTGCATGACAAGTCCTGCGTCCCCGGAGGAACGTGGTGGCTCCTGTGATGGTGTCTGTGGTGCCCCCGGATGGTGCGCACCACCGACGGACGCCATATACGCAAATCCCGCGCCCCGGCGGTCGGAAAATCTCGGCCCAGCCGCCTGCCACGGCCTGAATCCGCGTATTTCCCGACATTTTCCGGGGCAGACGCCGGGGCGGCGGTCACAGATGCCTGCCGAGGGGGTGGAGCGATTCGCTCCACCTCGGCCGCTGCGGTGGAGCGAATCGGTCCACTTCCCCCCCGGCCTGGAGCGATTCGCCCCAGCCGGCCTGCCCTCAGGATGGCCGCCAGCCGCCGTTGACGTGCACGACCTGGCCGGTGACGAAGCCCGCCGCCGGCGACACGAGCCAGCGGACGGCGCAGGCCACGTCCTCCGGCGTGCCCCAGCGACCGAGCATGCTCTCGCGGACCGCGCGACGCTGCCAGGCGGCGCTGGCATGCTCGCCCCACGCCGTCTTGATCCAGCCCGGCGCCACGCAGTTCACCCGCACCGTGGGCGCGAGCGACTTGGCCAGGCTCCGCGTGAAGCCCATCACGGCTCCCTTCGAGGCCGCGAACAGTTGCGCGCTGTCGCCCGCCATCCCCGTCTCCACCTGGTCCCAGCCGATCGTCACGATGGTGCCGCCGGAGCGATCGCGCATCCATGCGCCGAGACTGCGGGCGAGGTGCAGCGTGGCCTCGACGTCCACCATCAGGAGGGCCTCGAGCTTCTCCTGGAACGTCCAGCTTGCCGCCGCGCCGGTGAGCACGTCGACGCCCGCCACGAGCACGACCACGTCCACCGTCGGCAGCGCGGCCGTCACCTCGGCGACGCGCCGCTCGGCCGCGCCCGCGGCGGCCAGGTCGGCGAGGAACGTGCCGGCGTGGCGGCCCCGGGCCGCGAGCAGGCCGGCGACTTCCGCGGCCCCCGCGGGGCTGCGGCCGTGCACCGCCACCGCGGCCCCGGCCTCCGCCAGTTCGAGCGCCACGGCGCGGCCGATGCCGCGGGTCGAGCCCGTCACCAGGGCCGTCCGGCCGGCCAGATCGGCCGCGGAGTCGGTCATGTCGCGCCCTCCGGGACTTCGGCCGCCGGCTGCTCCCGCGCGAAGAGCGCGAGCAGCGGCGGCAGGATCACGAGATCGGCGACGAGCGACGCGGCCAGGGCGGCGATCGTCAAGCCGCCGAACGTGCGCATGGCCGGATTGCCGCTCCAGGTCATCGGCACGAGGCCCGCCGCCAGCGTCAGGCACATGATGACCATCGCCGGCCCCGACGAGGCGAGCGCCCGCTCCACCGCGGCCCCCACGCCCAGCCCCCGGGCCGCCTCCTGCCGGAACCGGCTCACGAGGAGGATCGTGTTGTCGTCGGCCAGGCCCAGGCAGACGCTGAAGGTGAGCACGCCGGCGATCCGCAGCGGCTCGCCGAGCGCCGTGAGGCTCCCGGCCGCCGCGACCACCGGAAACATCGTGGGCACGAGGCAGATCAGCCCCAGCCGCACCGAGCGGAAGGCCACCATCATCGTGCCCACGATCACCACCGACGACACGAGCAGGCTGGCCGCGGTGTCGCGGATGATGCCGTGCAGGCTGGCGGCCGAGACGACCGCCGTGCCCGTCAGGTCGC
>JBJTIV010000060.1:0-2581 GCA_046095145.1 Planctomycetaceae bacterium | reverse complement strand
GCGAGTTCGTGCCGCAGGTCGCGGGCCAGGGCCGTCGAGCGGGCGTCGTCGAGGGCGAAGCGGGCGGCGTCCTCCACCACGCGGAGCGCCTCGGCGGCCCGGTTGGCGGCGGCGTCGATCGCCCGCCACACGCCCGCCGCGCCGTCCACGCCCGCTGCCCGATTTTCCATGGTTTCCCGTGTTTGTAGCAGGCGATGGCGGCCTTGGCGAAACGGCGGGGATGCTAGAACCGCCCCGCCGCGACCCCGGATTGGCCCTCCCGATGCGCGCCGCCCGCTGCCTCACCCTCGCGTGGCCCGGCCTGCCGAGGCTCTTGCTGCGCGGCAGCCAGATGGGGCTCGTGCTCGCGCTGGCCTTGGCGGTGGTGAACGACGCCGCGGTGATCGTGACCTGGATCTGGTCGGACCTGGTCGAGCTGCCGGTCGCGATCGGCATCTGGACGGCGGCCGCCGCGATCTTCGTCGTGGCCACCGTGTCGGCCGTGCAGGCCTTTCCGTCGCCGATCCCGCTCGGCCGCGATGCCGCCTCCGACACGCTGTTCCGCTCGGCCCGCGACGCCTACCTGGCCCGCGACTGGACCGCCGCCGAGACCGGCCTGCGGTCGCTCCTGGCGCGGTCCCCGGCCGACGGCGAGGCCCAGCTCCTGTTGGGCACGCTGCTGCGCCGGGTGGGTCGGCCGGCCGAGGCCCGGGACGCGCTCGAAAAACTGTCCCGCGCCGACGCGGGCCTGCCCTGGCGGGCCGTGATCGACCGCGAGCTGGCCCGGCTGGCCGCCGGCCAGGCCGGTCCCGACGCGGCCGACGAGCCCGTGTCGCTGCCGCTGCACGAAGCCGCGGCGCCGGCGGCCCGCCGCAACGCCGCCGCGTGAGCCCGGTCGGAAACGGCGGTTTCAAGCCGATTTCGCCCCTGGGCCAGACAGGCCCGGCTCTCCCCGCCTAAAATGGCGGTACCGCGCGAAACGGCGTGTGATTTGCACCTGGAGTCGGAGCGGTCGCGGGGCCTGCCGGATTGGCACCCGCCCTGCAGCCGGCCCGAGAGCACCACCGGAAGACCTTTCATGTACGAGCGTTTCACGGACCGCGCCCGCAAGGTGATGCAGCTGGCCAACCAGGAGGCCCAGCGCTTCAACCACGAGTACATCGGCACCGAGCACGTGCTGCTCGGGCTCATCAAGGAGGGCAGCGGCGTCGCGGCGAACGTGCTCAAGAACCTCGACATCGACCTGCGGAAGATCCGCATGGAGGTGGAGAAGCTGGTGCAGAGCGGGCCCGACATGGTGACGATGGGCAAGCTCCCGCAGACCCCGCGGGCCAAGAAGGTCATCGAGTACTCGATGGAGGAGGCCCGCAACCTCAACCACAACTACGTCGGCACCGAGCACATCCTCCTCGGCCTCCTCCGCGAGCAGGAGGGGGTGGCGGCGCAGGTGCTCATGAACCTGGGCCTCAAGCTCGAGGACGTCCGCGAGGAGGTGCTGAACCTGCTCGGCCACGGCATGGAGGGCGAGGGGGGCGAGCGCGCCGGCATGGGCGGCCGCCAGACGGCCGGGGCCGGCGGCGGCGGCGAGTCGAGCCCCAAGGGGGGCAAGAGCAAGACGCCGGCCCTCGACAGCTTCGGCCGCGACCTCACGGAGCTGGCGCGGCAGGGCAAGCTCGATCCCGTCATCGGCCGCGAGAAGGAGATCGAGCGGGCCATCCAGATCCTCTGCCGGCGCACGAAGAACAATCCGGTGCTCCTCGGCGAGGCGGGCGTGGGCAAGACGGCGATCGTCGAGGGCTTCGCGCAGCGGGTCGTCGACGGCAACGTGCCGGAATTGCTCGCCGACCGGCGGATCGTCGTGCTCGACCTCGCGATGATGGTCGCCGGCACGAAGTACCGCGGCCAGTTCGAGGAGCGGATCAAGGCGGTGATGAACGAGGTCCGCCGCGCCAAGAACACGATCCTGTTCATGGACGAGCTCCACAGGCTCGTGGGCGCCGGGGGCGCCGAGGGGGCGATCGACGCCTCCAACGTGCTCAAGCCGGCCCTGGCGCGGGGCGAGATCCAGTGCATCGGCGCCACCACGCTCGACGAGTATCGCAAGTACATCGAGAAGGACTCGGCCCTCGACCGCCGCTTCCAGATCATCATGGTGGAGCCGGCCACGAAGGCCGAGGCGGTGGAGATCCTGAAGGGCCTCCGCGACCGCTACGAGAGTCACCACCGGGTGAGCATCTCCGACGCCGCCCTCGAGGCGGCCGTCGAGCTCTCCAGCCGCTACATCACCGGCCGCTGCCTGCCGGACAAGGCGATCGACGTGATCGACGAGGCCGGCGCCCGCGTCCGCCTGAAGGCGATGACGAAGCCGCCGGACCTCAAGGAGATCGACGAGGAGGTCGAGCGGCTCAACAAGGAGAAGGAGGAGGCGGTCGCCAACCAGGACTTCGAGAAGGCGGCGGCGCTCCGCGACCAGGCCGACAAGCTCAAGAAGAAGAAGCAGTCGATGACCCGCGACTGGCGCGACAAGAGCCGCGAGGCCGATGGTGCCGTCGACGAGGAGGTGGTGGCCGAGGTGGTCTCCAAGATGACCGGCATCCCGCTC
>JBJTIV010000059.1:0-3799 GCA_046095145.1 Planctomycetaceae bacterium | reverse complement strand
CCCGCCGGCGGGCGGGCGGCATCGTGTCGGCTGCCTGGGGGCGATGCCGCGGCGGTGCGCGGAGGCCTCGCGGCGGCGGCGCGGGCCTGTGCGGACGGGGCGCCGGCCCGGGCCGCGGCCGGCGAGCGGCCGGCGGCACGCCAGCCACGGAAAATCCGGCCGCCAGCCGCTCGACGACCGCGGCCCGGGCCGCCGCCACGGCCGCACAGGCCCGCTCAGCCGCCGCGAGCCATCCGCTCACGGCCGCGTCATCGCCCCCATGCAGCCGAAACGATGCCGCCAGCCCGCCGGCGGTCGTCTCCGGATCGAGCACCGTCCGCACGAGCACGACGCAGGCCGCCGGCGACAAGGCCGGCGGCTCGTCGAGCGCGTCGGCGCGCCGTTCGTCGTGGGCCACACTCACGCCACGCCCTCCCGCGAAGCCCGCCGCGGCCCCCAACAAGCGCGCCGCCCGTGCTCCCCGGGAGCACGGGCGGCGTCGATGTGGTCACGGTCGCGGCACGGCGGCACCAGGTCTCACGACCCCGGCACGCCGGTCTCGATCTCCAGCAGGCTGCAGATCCGATCGACGAGCACCTCGGCCTCGAACGGCTTCTGCAGGAACTCGTTGGCTCCCGACGCCTTGAGTTCCTCGATCTTGTCGGGCTCGCACATGCCCGAGATGCAGATGATCCGCACCTCGTCCATCGTGGAGTCGCTGCGGACCCGCTGGCAGACTTCCTTGCCGTTGATGTCGGGCAGCATCACGTCGAGCACGATCAGGTCCGGACGGTAGTCCTTCACCATCATGCCGGCGTCGAACCCGTTGTTCACGCTCCGCGTCTCGAAGCGGCCGTCGCGCTCCAGGACGTCGGTGATCAGCTCCACGAGATCCTGGTCGTCGTCGACCACGAGAATCTTCCGCCGGCCGCTCTCCAGCGCGTCGGTGGGAATGCCGTTGTCGCGCATGAAGAGGAACAGCTGGTCGCGCGGGATCCGGCGGAACCGGCTGCCCGGCACGCGAAAACCCTTCAATTGGCCGGAGTCGAAGCAGCGAATGATCGTCTGCTGACTCACCTTGCAGATCTTGGCGGCTTCGCCGGTCGTGTACACGGTCTTCTGCATGGATCTCACCACCTCTCCCCAGCCGGCATGTGGCTGGTCAAAACGGCGGCCGGGACGCACGCTGCTGACGTCGCCCGAATCGCCTAGGCCTCCTTGCTCCGAAACCTTGACGCTGTCGCCGCAACAGTCGCCACCCGCGTCGCGCTCCGTCCCGACGCGTATCCTCCGGAATCGCGGAACCGCCGGGGCGGCACCGAACCCGCGGAGAACTGCCCGGTAGGGCAACAAGCGGGACTTGCGAGAGGCAGGACTCCAGTTCCTGCGATCGCCTCCGTGCTTGCCATCCTTGCCAGACAACCCAACTCTACAGGCGTCGGGAACGGCGAGTCAATATCGATGAAGGTGCCGGAAACCCTTGCCGGGGATCGGGTTAGGCGGCGCGGCCCGGACCGCGAAAAATTTCCCTTCGCCGATCCCGCGCAGGCGTCCGTCCTTCACCCCGTCGCCACGACCTCCAGGAGTTCGACCGCGGGCCGGCCCGCGACGGCGATCGTCGCCACCCGCCCGAACGTGGGTCGCGGACCGATGAGCCGCTCGAGGTGCGGCCCCGGTTCGATCCGCAGCAGCTGCACGTCGCCCACGGTGCACAGCGCCCTCGCATCGAGGAGCACGCGGCCCAGCGGCACCTCTCCCGCGCGGATGCGGGCCGCCGTCTCGACGGCGACGGCGGCCATGTCGAGCCGCACGATGCCGAACTGCACCACGCCGCCACGGGGACCGGTGAGCACGATCTCCCGCGCGTAGGCATCCCCCGGACCGGCCCTCTCCGCCACGATCCGCAGCGCGACCGGGCCGCCATGGTGCCGCTCCATGGCGACGGTCATGTGGCTGTCGTGATCCAGCAGCGACCGGAAGGGCTGGGGCACGTCGGCCGCCGGCACCTGATCCACCGAACCCCACTGCGTCGTCGGCTGCACGAACAAGCCGACGAGGGCCGCGGCCCGCCCGACGGCCTCGCTCATCGGTCCGACACGGCCGCGGACTGGGCGGGCACCGCGAGATCGAGCAGGAATTCCAGCACCTCCCGCAGCCGCCGCAGGCGACACGCGGCGAGGGCCGCGACCGCCCGGGACCGCTGGTCGGCCGCGATCGCGGCGGCCCGCGCGAACACGTCGGCCTCGCCGTAGAGCCGCCGGGCCTCGGCCAGGCAGCCTGCCACCGTCGCCTCGTCCGCATCGGGGCGGCCCGCGGTCACCGCCATCGTCCGCAGCCGCTCGAGGTCGGTGGCGGGCAGCCGCTCCGCCGCCAGCGCCCAGAGCAGCGTCGGCCGGCCCCCGAGCAGGTCGCCGGCCGCGCGGCGATCGTTCTCCACGTCGCCGCTCCAATCCTTGAGATCGTTGAGCACCTGGAACCCGGTGCCGACGTGCAGCGCATAGCGATCGATCGATCCGGCCGCTGCCGGATCGACGCCGGCCATGCGGATGCCGATCGCCACGGCCGCCTCGAAGGCCGGCGAGGTCTTGAGGCCATACATCTCGAGCGCCTCCGCCACCGCCAGCCGCGAGCCGGCGGCGTCGCGCCACCACAATTCCGCCCCCTGGCCGCGGGCCAGGCGGACGTGCGCCGAGGCGAGGATGGCCATCACGTCGCGGACCGTGGCGGCATCGACGCCCGGCAGGCCGGCGATGATCCGATAGCCGACGCCGAGCAGGTAGTCGCCGGCGTTGATCGCCGACGGCACGCCGCACTCCACGTGCAACGCCGGCCGCCCGTAGCGCACGCGGTCGTCGTCCTCGATGTCGTCGTGCACGAGCGACGCCTTGTGGAACACCTCGATCGCCAGGGCCGCCGCCTTGGCCGACTCACGGACCAGACCCGCATCGCAACGCGGCGCGCCGACCGGTTCGGCCGCGTCGGCGACGACCGCGTCGAAGGCGGCGAGCGTGACGAAGGGCCGGAGGAATTTGCCGCCCCGGGTCGTGAAGCCGCCGCCCAGGGCCGCGGCGGGGGCCCGCGGGGCGAGGTCCGCGGCCGGAACCGCCGAGGCGCCCACGCCGACCGCCGGCTCCGCACCCAGGCGGCCGGCGAGGGCGGCGAGGCCGTCGGGCGTGACGAGCTGCGCCGCCTCCCGGACGAGCGGCAGGTCGTCGCCCTCCGGCACGGGCTCGCCCCCGCCCACTCCCAGCAGGCCCAGCGCCCAGTCCACGTCGATCGCGGCCGCCGCCAGCGCGGCCTCGCAGGAGTCCGCGGCCGGAGCGGGCTCGTAGGGCACCGCCGCCACCGGCAGCGAGAACGCGGGCAGCATCGCGAAGGCCTTCTCGAGGTCGCGCAGCCGCGCGATGCCGAGCACGCCGTCGTACTGGCCGGTGACGAGTGCGCCGATGCCCGACACGGCCTGCCGGGTCGACTCGACCACCCAGCCGCCGTCGCGGGCAGCGGCCCAGATCGTGGCGATGCCGCAGGCGGGACCACAGGCGACCGGCGCCGATCCGACGGCGTCCGTCGCGGGCACGCACGGGCAGTCGGGCAGGAGGAGCAGCCGCCGCCCGCTCCGGGCGGCGGCCACCCGGTTCCGCCAGAACTCCGACACGATGGTCACCATCGTCCAGCCCACGTGCTCCGGGCCGGCCGCGGCGCGGTGCACGAGCCCCTCAGCCGCCGTCCTCAGGCCGGCGGCGGTGCGAACGGCGGCGGGCATGCCCTCGGACCGCCAGGAGGCGACGAGATCGGCCGCCATCGCTCGCAGCCGATCCCG
>JBJTIV010000058.1:0-3813 GCA_046095145.1 Planctomycetaceae bacterium | reverse complement strand
ATGTGAAGACCCAACCACTGTGCGGGAGGCTCACCTCTTTTCCCGAGGCCAGTTTTCCGGCCGAAAAGAACTGCAAAAGTCGAACTAGCTGCCCGTGGAAAAAGTCATCCATGACCTTTTTCCACTTGGAAAACCTCCGGTTTTCTCGAGTGCTGCGCACTCGCGTCCGCCTCGTGCGGTCGGGCGAGCACTTTATCCACGGCCTCCTAGTTCGACTTTTGCAGTTCTTTTCGGCCGGAAAACTGGCCTCGGGAAAAGAGGTGAGCCTCCCGCACAGTGGTTGGGTCTTCACATCCACCCACACGCGCAAAGAGGCTCACCATGGACCTTGTACCGGGGTTCCAGCGGTTTCTGCAAGGACTGGCTCCCGCGACGACGGCCCCGACGTTCGCGAGCCTGATCACGATCGTGACCGGCTGGGTCCTTTCGGGGCGGGGCACGATCACCCGGATGATCCTCGCGGCAGGTCCGTCGGCCACGAAGCACTTCTCCTCCTACCACCGGGTCTTCAGCACCGCTCGCTGGTCGATCGATGCACTCGGCTTGGCCGTCTTCGAGATGGCGAAGCCTCTGCTCGGCGACATCGTGATGCTCGGTCTCGACGACACCTTGGCCCGCAAACGTGGACTGAAGATCTTCGGCACGGGCATGCACCATGACCCGCTCTCCTCCACGCGCAGTCTGGCGTTCCTGCGCTGGGGTCACAGCTGGGTCGTCCTGGGAGTGATCGTGGAGTTGCCGTTCCGGCCCGGCCACCACACCTTCCTCCCGATTCTCTTCCGGCTCTATCTCAATCGGAGGAGTGCGGCCAAGCATGGGCGCCCCTACCACACCAAGCCGCAGCTCGCCGTCGAGATGCTCACGATCCTCTGCGGAGCCGCGGAAACGAGGCGATTCCACGTCGTGGCCGACAGTGCCTACGGCGGCCAGAGCGTGCTCTGTCATCTGCCGGGGAATTGCGACCTGACGAGTCGGATGCTGCTCACGGCGCGTCTCTACGCCGCCACACCGCCGCGACGCGAAGGCACCAATGGCAGGCCACGCAAGCGTGGCCTACGTCTGCCGTCGCCGGGAGCGATGCTCGAGGGACGCTGCCGCAGGATCGCTGTGTCGATCTATGGTCGCAGCCACCAAGCCCGCATGACCGATGCCGTCGCCCACGTCTTCGCGGCACCGGACAGGCCCCTGCGCGTCGTGGCGAGCGAGGCAGTCGGAGGAGGCCGGGGGAGAGAGGCGTTCTACTCCACGCGGAGCGACGCCACGGCCGAACAGGTCGTCACTTGGTACGCGATGCGATGGAGCGTCGAGGTCACCTTCCGAGATTCCAAACAGCACCTCGGCGTCGAGCAGCCGCAGGGCTGGACCAGGTCTTCGGTCGAGCGCACCGCGCCGCTCGGCATGCTCCTCCACTCCCTCGTCGTGCTCTGGTTCGTCGCCGAAGGCTTCCGTCACTGGCGGCCGCTCGACTGCCCGTGGTACGCCTCCAAGTCCGATCCCTCCTTCGCGGACATGCTCACCACGCTCCGACGACTCTCCGTCAGGATGGAGGTTTCGAGAATGGCACTCCGAGGACGGGGTGCCAGAAAACTCGCCGCCCTCCTCGAAAACGCCGTCGCCATGGCCGCGTAAACTGCGAAAGTTGACGCTAGCGCGGCGGCGCCTTGGAGATGACCCAGATGTTGATGTCTCCGAAACACATGGTGTGAGGATCGATGATCCACTCGCCCGTCTCAGGGGAGTGGGCGATGGTCTCGCTCCAACTCTCGTTGAGCACCTCCGCGGGCCGGGGCATGCGGTCCGCCAGTTCCAATCCCGTCAGTCGCAGCGTGACGTCCTTGAAGACGCCACTGTTGTCACTGACGATCAGGTAGTAGTTCCTCTCGTCCTCGAGCGCCAGCGTGGTGACGTCCGCCACGGCGTCGGTCAGAAACTCCCTCGTGATTCCCTCATGGTTGTGCCGCACCGTGAACGGGGGATTCTCGAAGCTTTGCTCGAAGGCCGGGACCAACTCGCGACACTCGTGATAAAGACGTCCGACGTTTTCATCGATGGTCGCCGAGGGCGGGAAGCCCTTCCAGTGGATCCAATGGAACAGCCCCCACGAACCCGTTGTCAGCGAGGAATACGCCATGTAGCGAGACTCTTCATACAGCGGCGCCCGCCAGACTGGATTGCCCCTGCCATCCGTAAAAGACTGTCCAACCCCTTGCATGCAGGGGGCGGGGTTCTTGAGATGCGGATGATCGTTCAGTGCCTTGACGCCGTGCGCCATCGACCATGCCATCATGAGAGGGCCCCAGTCGCCGCGATGTCCGAAGTAGGCCTGCTCGACGTCGAGTGGGTAGCGGTCGACCTGAAACGAGTCGATGCTCGGCAGGAACTCGGTCCACGTGGAAAGCGGCACGAGGTTGAACACGACGGAGATCATGCGATGCGGATTGGGGTCCCATTTCCGCAATGCATGGCGTGCCTGCATGAAACTGTCGACGAATTCCCGGACGCTCCGCCGCTCCTCGACCCCGATTCCAGCCCCCACGCGATACTCCGGTTCGTCGTAGAGTTGATATCCGAACAGCGCCGGATGGTCGCGGATGGCCATCACCCACTGTCGCTGCCATTCGATCGCCGAGACGTTCTTGTCGCTTTGCGACTCCTGAAAATTACCCTGCTGGATCAGGACACGAATGTTGCGTTCGTGGGCTTGGTCGAGATACGCCACCATCTTCGGCGTGAGTTCCTTGAAGTCTTCCTCGGTCTCGACATCGGAGTAGCCGTCCACCACGAGGACAAGATTGGCCCCCTGCCGTGCCAGCTCATCGAGGTCTGCTTCGTCGCTCGTGTGACTGAACCAGGCGAGCGGGAAGAAAGGTTTTCCGTTCTGCGGATCACGCCACGGGCGGCGGGGAAAGTCGACCACCGCCGACTCGGCCACCGCCGACTTCGGCTCTGGCACGGGCACCGGAACAGGCGAACCGGATATCTCGGCTGCGATGCGGAATCCGACCGCACTCTCGTCGGACATGGACGACCATGCTCGATTCGGCAAGGGGACGTTCAGTCCCGCGTCATCGCTGTTGAAGGCTCCGCCACGCAGCGAACGCAGGAAGGGAGGATTCAGTCCCTCGGTCCATTCCGCCAGATTCCCGGCTTGATCGAGCGTTCCGTAGGCGCTTGAAGCGAGGGGGAATGAACCGACCTCCAGCAGAAAATGGACTGGATCCAGGAAGCCATCCCGGAACCAATTGGCTCCCTGGGCGGAATCCATGTCGCGGTTCGGTTTCGCATCGCTGCGAGTGGGATACCTCCAGTAGCCCGGGCCCTCTCGTTTCACGGGGTCGAAATACGCCGCCTTGTACCACTCGTCCTCCGTCGGCACGAAGAACTTCGCGCCTGGGTTGCGCCGAATCCGGCGGCCATCGCTTCCGATGTAGCCTTTCAGCGAATACGCACCGGTCTCGGTGTCGCCATCTCCTTGGCCGTTGTGAAGCCAATTGCAGAATCGGCACGCATCGAGAAAACTGACGTGGTTGACGGGGCGATTGGCAAACTCCGGCGAAACGGTGTGCACGAAGCTCCCCACCTCGCCGGAGCGCCGAATGTCGCAGCGTGGGTCTTTGTCTGCCCCGTCTTCCCGGGACATGTTCTCGGACCACAGTCCGCTTTCGCTCGGATCGGACCGGCCCTTGGCATTCACGAACTCCACCCACTGCGCAGCCGTCGTCTCATACTTGCTGATCCGATACCGGTAGGCGACGGCGCCGAATCCGTTGCTGTCCGGCGCGTTTCCCGGATCGCCCACTTCCACGAACTCGA
>JBJTIV010000057.1:0-2839 GCA_046095145.1 Planctomycetaceae bacterium | reverse complement strand
CTGCGCCAGGCTGAACGTGCCCCCGGAGAGGGAATTCGTGAACCCGCCCGTGCCGTTGGTGGCCGAGACGTTGATCGCGAACTTGCCGGGATCGAAGTTCGTGATCCCGCCGGCCGCCGAGGCGATCCGCCACGTGCCGCTCGTGGCGGCATTGAAGTTGATCGCATTCCCGTTCACGTCGGGGCCCACGCCCGACAGGCTCCAGAGGTTGATCTTGAACGGATCGAGGGAGGTGGAGGCCACGTCGAGCGCGCCGCCGACGTTCACGAGATCCCAGCCGGTCGTGGATCCCGCCACGCCCGCGGCGTCGTAGACCTGCCAGTTGTAGTTGCCGCCGCCCGAGAGCGTGATCCCCTGGGTGAAGGTGAGCGTGCCGGGACTGGCGCCGGGGGAGAGCGTGGCGCCCGACTGGATCGTCGTGGCCCCGCCCACGGTGCCGGAGCCCGCCAGCGTGGCGCCGGAGGCCACGGTCACGGCGCCGGTAGCGGCGGCTTGGTTGCCGTCGACCTTCAGCGTGCCCGCGCTCACGACCGTCGGGCCCGTGTACCGGTTGGCTGCCGACAGGGCGAGGCGGCCGCCCTTCACCTCCAAGCCCCCCGCGCCGCCGATCGCGTTGGCGAAGTTGCCGCCGTAGTCGTCGCTGCGGTCGAAGGCCAGCGTGGCGCCGCTCGAGACCGTGATCGCCAGCGGCGCGCCGGCGGAGCCCGACGTGCCGCCGCTGCCGATCTGCAGCGTGCCCTGCTCCACGTAGATCGTGCCGGCGGCGGCCGCCCCGGCCTGGTCGACCACGAGCGTGCCGGCGCCCTGCTTGGCCAGCGGTTTCGTGCCGGCGAGCGGCGCGGCGATCTCGGTGCCGCTGGAGACGGTCCGCACCGCCACGTCCACGTCGAAGATCGAGACCGTGCGGTTGGCGTAGTCGACGAGGGCGAGCGACCGCGTCGCGGCGTCGTAATCGAAGTCGTAATACCCGACGCCGGTGGCATACGCGGAGCCGGACAGGAAATTCCAGGCGGCTGCCAGCGGCGTTCCGACCGAACCGCTCGCCACCGCCACCGTCCGCACGACGGTGGCGAAGTTCTGGCCGGCGGAACTCGAAGTACGGCTGTTGTAGACGATGGCGTCTCCGGTGAACGTGCCGGCCGGATCGGCCAGGTTGTTCATGAAGCTCAGGTTCTGGCCCACGATGGTGGAAGCGGTGCCGCCGTCGTTGACGATCCAGCCGGTGCTCGACACGGAGTTCGAGCCGGAGCGGATGGCGAACGTGACGTCGTTCGACCGCCGCGTGTAGAGGTTGCCGTTGTCGGGATCGAAGTCGACGTCGCGCCACACCACGTTGCCGGTGGGCGTGCGGATGTCCATGCCGGGCACGCCGGGCGACCCGCCCGTGATCGTGTACACCGTGGCCCCGGTGGCCGTGTCCTGCATGAGCCGACGACCGGCCGTGATCGTCAGCCACGCCACGCCGGCACCGTCCACGGGATTCCCGTTGTATCCGGGGTCGAAGGCCACGCCCCCCATGCCCCGCTGGACGTTGTTGCTGCCCGATGCGGTATTCCAGATCGGGGCGTTGCCCGCCGCCGCGTCGAAGGCCGTGATCGGATTGGTCATGCCGGCGCCGTTGTCCCAGGCCGCCGCGAGCGTGCCCTGCTGCAGGGCCAGCCCCGAGTAGCCAAAGTTCTGATTCGTCGACCGGAGTCCGAAGGCCGCGGAGAAGGATGGCACCACGAAGCCCGGAGCCGCGAGCGGGGCCTGGACCTCCACGATCCCCGTGTTGCGGGTGCTCTGGGAGTTGAATCCCGCGACGTAGAGCCGCGTGCCATCCCACGCCACCGCCGACGGATTCGTGCCGATGAAGGCGGCGTTGGCGGGGCCGGAGGTCGTCAGGAGGTCGAGCCGCAGCCGCTCGTTGATCGAGGGCGACTGCGCGCGGCAGACCGACGGCGCCGCGGCCCAGCATGCCGCGGCGAGCAGGGCCCAGACGACCGCACGGCCAGCCCCCGTTCGCTGAAACACTCGAACATCACGGTGACAAATCATCGGTGTCGCGCTCCAGAGATGGATGACGAAGATGGATACATTGATCGCGGAGCCCTGGCGAGGCCGCTTCGCTTGCCGGGCCGATCGCCGGGAATTCGCACGCCGTCGGTCAGGACGACCGCGGGCCCGTGCCGCGACGGCCGCGGGCCGCGGCCAGGCCCACCAGGCCCAGCACGGCGAGCGCCCACGTGCCCGGCTCGGGCACGCTGGCCATCACGGGCACGCCCACTCCACCGAGCGCCCCACGGCTCGCCGCGGGCAGATACGAGGGCGTTCCGTAGAGCCCCGTGCCGTTGAGCAGCGAGAAGTCGGTCGAGTTCACGACGCCCGAGTAGATGTAGTCCCCCTGCAGCCACGTCGCCGGCGCACCCGCGTTGTACCGGCCGCCGCCGTTGACCAGCGAGATGTCCGTCGAGTTCACCACCCCGTCCAGGTTGAGTCGCCGTACGCCGCCCAGGCCACCACCGCCGAACCCCCGGTCACCCGGTAGCCCACCACCGGATTGGCCGAGTTCGCAGACGCCTTCCCGCCGGTAGTCATGATCCCGCTGGTGCCCGTGAACGTCCCCGCCGCCGTCCGGCCCGCGATCAGGTCGGCCCGCAGGTCCGCCTCCGTGGCCCCCGTGGCGATGTCGATCCGGCCCTTCCCGATGTCCACCGTGCCCCCGTGGCCTGGTCCACCGTCAGGCTCGTCGCCGAGAGCACCAGGCGAGTGGCCGTGGGCAGCGCCAGCGTGCCCCCCGTCTGCACCACGATCGGCATGGACTGAAGCGCCCCCCCGTTGGTCACCCGCAGGACGCCCT
>JBJTIV010000056.1:0-3817 GCA_046095145.1 Planctomycetaceae bacterium | reverse complement strand
TTCAAACAGCACAGCGATGCCCTGGCCGAGGCCGATGCACATCGTGGCCAGGCCGAGGCGGGCGCCCGAGTCGCGCATGGCGTGCACGAGCGTGGTCGCGATCCGGGCGCCGCTGGCGCCCAGCGGATGCCCGATCGCCAGGGCGCCGCCGCGGACGTTGACCCGCGCCTCATCCAGGCCGAGCTCGGCGATGCAGTGCAGCGCCTGGGCGGCGAAGGCCTCGTTGAGCTCCACGAGGTCGACGTCGGCCAGCGTGATGCCCCGGGCCGCCACGCGGCCGAGCAGCTTCCGCGTGGCCGCGATCGGCCCGGTGCCCATGAGCGCCGGAGGCACGCCCACGACCGCCGTGGCCACCACCCGCGCCACGGGCTCCAGGCCCTGCCGCCGGGCCTCGGCCTGCGACATCACCACGAGCGCCGCCGCGCCGTCGCTGATCGGGGCGCTCGTCGCGGCCGTCACCGTGCCGATCCGCGGCAGGAAGACGGGCTCGAGCGCCGCCAGCGTTTCGGGGCTCGAGTCGCGGCGGATCGACTGGTCGGCCACGGCCTCCACCACCGTGCCCGCCTCGTCGTGGCCGAGCACGCGCACGATCTCGTCGTCGAAGAGGCCGGCGTCGTCGGCCCGGGCCGCGCGGGCGTGGCTCTCGAGCGCGTAGGCCTCCTGCCGCCGGCGGTCGATGCCGTGGGTGGCGGCGAGGTGCTCGGCCGTGAGGCCCATCGACAGCGCGCCGCGGCTGGAGCGGGCGACGGCCCGCGGGTGGAAGTCGACCGCGGAATCCATCGGCAGGTGGTGCATGTGCTCCACGCCGCCGACGACCTGCACGTTCTCCGCGCCGGCCGCGATCGCGTGGCAGGCCCGCGCCAGGGCCTCGAGCGACGATCCGCAGAGGCGGTTGACGGTCGCGCCGGCGGCGGCCAGTGGCAGCCCCGCCATGAGCGCCGCCGAGCGGGCCACGTTGCCGCCGAGCTCGCCCCGCTGCTGCGTGACCCCGAGGATCACGTCCTCGACCGTGGCCGGGTCGACGCCGCTGCGCTCCACGACCGCGGCCACGACCGCGGCCGCCAGCTCGTCGCCGCGGACGTGGCGAAACAGGCCGCGCTCCGCATGCGCGCGGCCGATCGCCGTGCGGCAGGCGGCCACGACCACGGGCGTGGTCGCCGGATCGGTCGCCGCCGGCGTCATGACGGCCCCCCGTGCTCTGGCGCACGCTCGGCGGTGAAGCGCCCGTCCGCGCGGGCCAGCGCGACGAGCCCCTCCGTGGGCCGCATCCGCGGGCCCAGCTCGGCGAGCGGCTCGAGCCGCCGCACCACCTCCGCCGCGCCGAGCGTGTCGGCCCAGGCGAGGAGGCCGCCGCGGAAGGCGGGAAAGCCCAGGGCGTGGATCACCGCCAGGTCCACGTCGCGGCCGTCGCGGACGATGCCCTCGTCGAGGGCGCGGAGTGCCTCGAGCAGCATCGGCAACCGCAGGCGGTCGGCGATCGTGCGGTCGTGGGACTCGCGCGGCGGCAGGGCGTAGGGGGCGAGCACGTCGCGGGCCGCCGCGTCGACGCCCACGATCCGCGCCCGCTGGTCGGCGCCCGAGTAGCGGTAGAAGCCCGCGCCCGTCTTGCGGCCCAGCCGGCCCGACTTGACGAGCGCCGGGATCAGCGGCGAGGCCTCGATCCGGTCGCCGAACGCCGCCGACATCACGCGGCCGGCGTGGAAGGCGGTGTCGAGGCCGATCATGTCGTAGAGCTCGATCGGTCCCATCGGCATGCCGAAGGCCCGGGCCACCCGGTCGATCCGCGCCGGATCCACGCCCTCCCGCACCAGCTCCGTCGCCTCGTGGAGGTAGGGCATGAGCACGCGGTTGACGAGGAAGCCCGGCGAGTCGCGAACCACGATCGGGCACTTCCCGAGCCGCTTGGCATGGGCCACCGCCGCGGCCACGGTGGCGTCGCTCGTGGCCGGCCCGCGGACCACCTCCACGAGCGTCATGCGGCGGACGGGGTTGAAGAAGTGGAGGCCGCAGAACCGCTCCGGCCGGGCCAGGGCCGCGGCCAGCCTGGCGATGGGATTGGTGGAGGTGTTGGTGCAGATGAGCGCGTCGGGCCCGACCGCGTGCTCGATCCCCGCGAGCACCTCCTGCTTGACGTCGAGCCGCTCGGTGACGCTTTCGACGACGATGTCGGCATGCGCCAGCGCCGCGGGCGTGGTGGCGGTCCGCAGCCGCCCGGCCAGCGCCAGGGCCCGCGCCGGGTCGGTCCGCTTCGCCGCGCGGTCCCAGGCCGCCTCGTCGAGGATTCCCGGCACGCTCGCCGCGAGCGCCGCGGCGTCGACGTCGACGAGCGTGAGTTCGCAGCCGGCCCGCAGGTGGCTGGCGGCGATGCCGGCGCCCATGATGCCCGCGCCGACGACGGCGGGCGCCGCGCGGTCCGCGGCGGCCGCGGCCGGCTCCACGCCCGCGTCGCGCCGGTTCCGCTCGCCCAGTTGGAACACCCGCAGCAGGCTCGCGGCCACGGGCGTCCGGGCGAGCGTGGCGAAGGCGGCCGACTCGAGCTTCGCCGCCGCGGCGGCATCGACCGCCGTGCCGTCGAGGATCGTGCGCAGGATCGTCGGCGGCGCCGGATAGGGGCCGCCGGTACGGCCCAGGATCACCGCCCCGGCCGTGGCCTCGAGAAATCCGCGCTCGGCCGGAGCGAGGTCCACCGGGCCGGCCAGCCGCCGCCGCCGCGCGGCGCAGCCGCCGCCGGTGACGTGGATCTCGGCCAGCCGCCGCGCCGTCTCCACGGCCACCTCGGCAGGCACGCAGGCATCGACGAGCCCCAGCCGCAGGGCCGCCGGGCCGTCGATGCTCTCGCCACCGGCCACGAGCTCGACCGCGGGCCCCGGACCGACGAGCCGCGGCAGGCGGACCGTGCCGCCCCAGCCGGGCAGCAGGCCGAGCTTCACCTCCGGGAAGCCCAGGAGTGTCCGCGGGTCGGTGGTGGCCACGCGGAGGTCGCAGCCGAGGGCCAGTTCCAGGCCGCCCCCGAGGCACAGGCCGTCGATCACCGCCACGCTCGGCCACGCCGCCGCCGAGAGCCGCCCGAACAGCGCCCGTCCCGCGTCGCAGACCGTCACGATCTCCGCCGCGGCCATGCCGTGGAGCGCGCCGAGCCGACCCACGTCGGCCCCGGCGAAGAACGAGCCCACCCGTGCGGAGCGGATCACGAGGGCCTTCGGCCGCGGCCCGCGGTCGAGCTCGTCAAGCGCCGCCGCGAGCTCGCGGAGCACGGCGGGCGTGAGCACGTTGTGGCCGTGGTCGGGAACGGCGAACGACAGCACCGCGAGCCCGTCGTCGTGCCTCTCGACCGCGAGCGTGGTGAAATCCCGGGCGCTGACGGGCATGCGTGGCTTCGGCGAGGTTTTCGCTTGCCGCGGGGCGGAAAACCGCTAGTGTATCGGCACGGTTTCGGCCGCGGCAAAGCCGCGACGAGACGATCGTCGCACCCGCACGGAGGCCGAGTCACCGATGGCGCGCCTTTCATTTCAGAACCGTCGCCCCGCCGTGGCCGACGGCTTCGCCCGCTGGTCGCCGGCGGCGCTCGCCGTGGCCTGGATGGCGCTCGTGGCCCTCGCGGTGGTGGGTCGGCTCTGGCGACCCGAATGGCAGGGCACGCGGCTGTGGAACGTGACGCCGTTCGTCGCGGTGGCGCTTGCCGCGGGCGCGCTGTTTCCCAACCGGCTCGTCGCCGCGAGCGTGCCGCTGGCGGCACTGGCCATCGGCAACGTGGCGCTGCCCGGCTACTCGAGCCCGTGGCTGGCCGCGATCGTCTACGCGGCGACGGCGTTTCCCG
>JBJTIV010000055.1:0-13539 GCA_046095145.1 Planctomycetaceae bacterium | reverse complement strand
ACGTCGATGTCACTGTCTGGCCCAGCCTCGCCCCGAGCCTCGGATCCGAACAGCACCACGGTGTACAGCCGATGGCCATAGGCGGCCGTGAGCCGTTCCTTGAGTTCGTCGAGCAGACGGGTCGCGATCACGGCGGGTTCCTTGGCTACCAGCCCACAACCTCATTCTACCGCGAGCCCGTGCGACCTCCTGCGACCTCCTGCGGATCGGAGAGTGAGTCGTTTTTGAGTCGCTTTCTTATCAACACCCACTGGTTCCTGAATCATATGGCGGTTGTTATGAAGCCTACTCGGGGAGCTTTACGGAGCGGTGGCCGACGGGTGCCGGCGCCCTCGCTATCGGCTTGATGGCACCAGGCGTCTGCGGCTCGGTTCACGTCGGCCGAATGCCGCGGCCGTCGTGGCTGCGTGAGCCGTGAACACCCACATCGCTCCATGCCCCTTCGGTCGGCTGCCGCCTGGGGCGGCGGTGACCGTCAAGGCCAGCGGCCTACGAGACGGCCCGTTCCCGCAGCCACCGGAGAACGTTCTCGGCGTCCGCGTCGGGTGGGAAGACCGGGTAGAAGACCGCTTCGATCCGCCCCCCGGCGATGATCAGCGTATGCCGCTTCAGCAAGGTCCAGTCACCGTACCTGAACGTCGGCAGTCGCAAGGCTTGGGTCAGCAGCAGTTCCGAGTCACTCAGCACCTCGAAGGGCAGGTGGAGTCGCCTGGCCATCTCCTCCTGATACGCCGTGGACTGTGTGCTGAGCCCGAAGACCGTGGCCCCCAACGCCCGCAGCTCGGCCTCCCGGTCGCGGTAGGCGCAGGTCTGGGGCGTGCACCCCCGCGCGCCCGGCATGGCGTCCCAGCCTGGCGGCAACTCCACGTCCGGGACGCCGGTGCGCGGGTAGGCGTAGACGACGGCCCAGGGCGTGTCGATCTGATCGAGCCGAACGGGCCGTCGCCGCGTGGAAGTCAACGCCACCGGGGGCACGGCCGCGCCCCGAAGGTGACGGCAGGCGCCGTCGTCCGTCGGGACGGGCAGGCCCGGGGGCAGCGCGGAGAGATCATCACGGCGCATGGTCGCCCTGGCCTTCCATCTCCTGCCAGGCCCGCCGCCGAACCAAGAGCGATACGCAGGGCGACGATGGCTGGTCCATTCAGGGCGTTGGCGGCAACTGGAACCGGCCAGCCACCACGCCCTCGACGGAGATGTCCTCGTCCAAGGATTCCCATCGCAGGGCCGTGCCGCCGACCTCCAGTCGCACGTTGGCCAACTCCGCTTCGCTCGCTTCCTTGAGCCGACGGAAACGATTCGCTGGAAATCCAACGACCCGCTGGTCCGTCAACTCGATGTAGATCATCCGGCCCTCAGTCCACGCCCTGTTCGCCACGGCTTCAGTTTCCTGGTGGATGGTGCTCATCGTATTTCACCAGCAAGAGGACGATGTGTTCGTAGACCAGCCGTTCCATGTCCCTCACGGTGTGTGCAGGAACTCCACGATTTCGAGCCTAAGCCACAGGATCCAGCCAGAATTTGCACTCGCCGTCAGCACAGCGTACGTGAATGTGAGCGGGCTCCGTGCCCTCGTCCGAGTACAAGTGGAAACGAAAACCACCGACTCGGAGCACTGTGGGCATCTGTGCAGGGTATTTCCCGCGAGTGGCGCAGGCAAGTTCGGCACCGGGCGAGGGAACGCGTGACGTGATCCCGACCCTCATGCAGCGATGATGTTCTCCGCGGGCTCAAGTTGCATCGGCGACAGTACGCAGCCGCCGGGAGTTCGCGGCCGGTATGGTTCACAGCACGCGGGCACCGGCCGCGGGGCGGGTCGCGAATATGTCGGGCTCGCTGCCGGTGGCGGCGCGAGCGTCGGCGCGCAGCCGGGTGGCGATGGCTATGGCGTGACGGCTCTCGCAGAGCGTGACCGTCGAGCCGCCGAAGCCGCCGCCGGTCATCCGTGCGCCGATCACGCCGCCCTCGCGGCCGATGCGGCGGGCACTCTCGACGAGCACGTCGAGTTCCGCGCAGGAGACCTCGAAATCGTCGCGGAGCGAGTCGTGGCTGGCCGCCATGAGCGGGCCGAGCGACTCGACGTCACCGGCCTCGAGGGCGGTGGCGGCGGCGGCCGTGCGGGCGATCACCCCCACGACGTGGCGGCAGCGACGGCCGACCGGGTCGCCCAGCCGCTCCCAGGCGGCCTCGAGATCGGCCGCCGTGACGTCGCGCCACGACTGCCTGCCGAGGATCCGGAGCCCCCGCTCCACGGCCCGCCGCCGCTCCGCGTAGCCGCCTGCCGAGAGCTCGTGACGGACCTTCGTGTCGGCCACGAGCACGGTGAGCGCGGGGTCGGCAAAGGGCACGAGCCTGGCCTGGCCGGACCGGCAGTCGATGAGCACGAGCCTGTCCGCCTCGCCGAAGACCGAGGCGAACTGGTCCATGATGCCGCACGGCACGCCGGCGAAGTCGTGCTCCGCCCGCTGGCAGAGCAGGGCCTTGTCGCGGGCGGCGAGCGTCGTGCCGAGAAGCCGCTCGAGCAGCGTCGCCGCGGCGCACTCGAGCGCGGCCGATGACGACAGGCCGGCGCCCATGGACACCGACGAGACGATCCAGGCGTCGAAGCCCGGGATCGCGAAGCCCCGATCCTGGAAACCCCGGATCACGCCCCGGACGTAGTTGGCCCACGCGGGCTCGCCGGGCGTGACGGCGCCGTCGAGCGCGACCTCGACCGACCCGCCCGCGGCCGAGGCGATCCGGGCCAGCCGACCAGGCCGCGGAGCGGCGGCGATCACCACCGCGCGGTCGATCGCGAAGGGCAGCACGAAGCCGTCGCAGTAGTCGATGTGCTCGCCGATGAGGTTCACCCGGCCGGGCGCCGCGGCGGTGATCGCGGCCTCGCCGCCGAAACGGCCGCGCAGGCCCTCCGCGGCGGCGGCGGCGAGTTCGGCGAGCGGAACGGCGGGCATGAGCCCCATCGCGACACCCCGCACCTCACGGTTCGAAGCCGGGCCACCGCCGGCATCACGGACCGGCGTCGGCCTCCGGCGGGATCCCGCGGTCCGGGCGGGGCGTCAGCACGAACGACCACGCATACTCGCCGCGAGGCTGGAGGCGGTAGCGTTCGAGCGGCTGCTCGCCCCACGAGTTCGTACCACCGACGCCGGTGTTGCGGTGGTCGATGCGGAGGACTAACCGGCCGGGCTCGACGAGATCCACCGGATGGCGGCCGGCTTCGAGCGACTCGAGCGTCACCGGGATCACGGCGAATTCGAGCAGATGGTCGCCGCCGGCCTCCACGCCGAGCCGGGGCCGCTCGCCCGGGCCGCCCAGGCACAGCCAGCGCACGTCCGTCCGCAGTCCGGCTTCCTGCGGATCGTTGTAGCGATAAAAGAGGTCCCGCACGTCGCCGCCGTGGATGCCGGTCCAGGCGCCCGCCCGGCGGTCCTCGTAATGCTCGTGGGGGCCGCGGCCGTACCAGCGGCAGCGGGAGAACTGTTCCGGGACGCCACAGCGCATCCCGATCCGCGGCATGATCGGCAGGTCACCGCGCGGCCGCACGGTCGGGCTGACCGTGATCCGCCCGGAGGGATGAAACGTCCAGGTGATCGTGGCCGTCGAGTCGCCCGCCGGGATCCGGAGCTCGCTTCGCACCTCGATGCACCCGTCCGCCGGCGTGGCGACGACCGAGTCGGCGGTGGCGTGCGGTCCCGCCTGCCGCCAGACCCGCAGCGACCGCTGGTAGCCCGCACCCTCGTCGTTGTTGGTCATGGGCCGCCAAAAGTCGAAGCAGAAGGGAGCCGCGATCAGCTCGCCCTCGTCGTCGCGCCAGGCGTCGAGCATGCCGCTGCGGCTGCCGATCGTGGCGGTGCGGCCGCCGCAGCGGATCGTGACCCCGCGGTCGTCATCGGTGACCGTGCACGCGGCCTCGGCAGCGGTCGCGGCCGGCGGCCGGCGGCCGCCCCACGGCAGCGGAAACTCGTCCCAGCCGACCCCGTGGCCGGCGGCCGCCCACGGCGTCGCGGTCTTCTGCTCGAACCGCACGCGCACGAGGTACTCCGCGGCGGGATCCGGCGCGATGCCCGTGGGAATCGTCACCTCGTGCCGCGCCTGCGGCGGAACCTCAGGCAGGGAGACGGGACCAGAGGCCACGACCACGCCGTTCTCGAGGAGCTTCCAGGTGGCGGTGACGTCGTCGAGCGGTCGGAAGAACCGCTCGTTGACGATCGCCAGCCGAATGTCGGGGGTGGCGAGGTCGACCGCCTCCGCATGCACGTCCTGATACACCTTCGCCACCTCGGGAAACTGCGGCGACGGCGCGAGATCCGACCGCACGATCCCGTTCTGGCAAAACGAGCTCTGGTTGGGCTGGTCGTTGAAGTCGCCGCCATAGGCGTAGAACCGGCGGCTCCGCGGCTTCCGCGCGTCCTCGGTCGGCCGCAGATCGACGAGCGGCGTGACCGTCGCGCCGGGTGGCCCGACGGCAACGAACGGCTCGTCGTAGATCCGGACCGCGCGGACGGAACCGGAGAACCGCCGGGTCGGCGCCTCGAGGTCGAGGCCCACGCCGAGGTCGACGTCGTTCGTCGCGATGGCGCCGGTGCAGGGGGCCGCCGCCACCTTCCGGCCGTCGATGAAGACGGCGATCTCCCGGCCGTCGTAGCTGCCGGCCACCGTGTGGAACACGGACCGCCAGTCGTCGGGCAGCGGCGCCCGCACGGTCTGCCGGCCGGCGGTCGAGACGCTGAACTCGAAGCGCGAGCCGCTCGGGTCCACGCCGAGCGCGTAGGCGGATTCGCCCTTGCTGACGATCGGGTAGCCGTCCGACAGGTTGCGGTCGTTGTCGCCGGCCGCCTGACCGGCCGGGCCGCCGAAGTTGCCCCGCACCTCGGCCACGAGCGTCACGGCACGGGTCAGGTCGAGCGCGGCGGAGTCCGCGACCGCGAGGCCGCCGCCGTAGAGTCCCTCGGTCTCGGAGAGCGAGCCCATCAGGTGGGTGGCGTGGCCGGAGCCGCTGCGATCCTCGACGGCGTCCGCGGCGTGCGTGGACGCGAGCAGCGACTGATCCTTCCAGTCCCAGATGAAGCCCCCCTGCAAGAGCCGCTCCCGCCGAAACACCTCCCAGTAGTCGGCGAGGTTGCCCGAGGAGTTGCCCATGGCGTGGTTGTATTCGCACTGGATGAGCGGCCGCTGCTCGGCCGGCGGCTTCCGCTCCTCCTCGCGGCAGTAGCGGACGCAGGCGTCGATCGGGGCGTACATCGGCGCGAACAGGTCCACGTGGGGGCGGGTCTGGGCCTGCTCGTAGTGGACGGGACGGGAGGGGTCGCGCCGGTGCAGCCAGGCCGACATCTCCCGGAAGTTCACGCCGTCGCCCGCCTCGTTGCCCATCGACCACATCACGACGCACGGATGGTTCTTCGCCGACTCCAGGCAGTTCCGCATCCGGTCGAGATGGGCCGGCCCCCACGAGGGGTCCTTGGCCAGTGGATTGGCGTCGGGGCCCCAGCCCAGGCCGTGGCTCTCCAGGTTGGCCTCCTGGATCACGTAGAAGCCGAGCTCGTCGCAGAGGTCGAGGAACGCCGGGTCGTTGGGGTAGTGCGAGGCGCGGACGGCGTTGATGTTGGCCCGCTTCATCGCGAGCAGGTCGGCCCGCATGTCGTCCACGGTCACGGCGTGGCCCGTCGCCGGATGGTGGTCGTGGCGGTTGACGCCCTTGAAGAGGATCGGCCGGCCGTTGTGGAGAAACTGGCCGTCCTCGACCTCGTCGCGACGGAAGCCGGTCCGGCCCGCGTGGACGGCGACCGCCCTGCCGGCGGCGTCCGCGAGCGAGAGGACGTACGTGAAGAGCGTCGGCGTCTCGGCGGTCCAGCCGGCGACGTCGGGCAGGTCCGGGATGTCGAGCACGACCGTGGCCGTGCCGCCGGCCGGCCCGACCTCGACCGACCGGGGCTCGGCCACGGCCACCACCGCGCCGGCCGCGTCGAGGCGCTCGCAGCCCAGGCGGGCCGTGGCGGCGGCGGGGCCGAGGTTCCGCAGCTCGGCCTCGACGGCCAGCGTGCCGGTGCGACAGTCGTCCCGCAGCCCGGCCTTCACCCAGTGGTCGCGGAGCTGCAGCGGCGCCGACGACCACAGGAACACGTCGCGGAAGATGCCCGACAGCCGCCACATGTCCTGGTCTTCGAGGTAGGAGCCGTCGGAATACTGCAAGACCTCGAGGGCCAGCAGGTTGTCGCCCTCCTGCACGACGGACGTGATGTCGAACTCGGCCGGGGTGCGCGAGTCCTCCGAGTAGCCCACGTGCCGGCCGTTCACCCAGAGCGTGAACGCGGAATCGACGCCGTTGAACGTGAGGAAGATGTGCCGGCCGCGCCACGACTCCGGCAGCCTGAAGCCGCGACGGTAGCAGCCGACGGGATTGCGGCGCTCGGCCGGGTGATTGGTGAACTGGCCCGGCGGCTCGCCCATGACCGCCGGCGGATGCACGGCGAACGGATACTCGAAGTTCGTGTACAGGGGCACGCCGTAGCCGTGGAGCTGCCAGTTGGAGGGCACGGGAATGCCCGGCCACGAGGAGTCGTCGAAGCCGGGCTCGTGGAAGCCGACCGGGCGGTCGGCGGGCGTGCCGCGGTAGTGGAATTTCCAGGGGCTCTCCGTAGCGACCGGCGCGCGGGGAATCGGCGGCGGTTCCGCCGCGGCCGGCAGGTGGTTGAGGGACACCAGCCACGGCGAGCCGGCGCCCGCCCGCGCCACGGCGGCGGCCCGATCGGGGAACGGCATCGAGGCGGCCCGCGGCGGCTCCTTGTTGACGCGGAACACGGCCTGGTTCTCCCAGGCGGCGACGGCCCCGGCCTCGCCGGCACGCGCGACCCCGGTCGGCGCGGGTGCCGCCCCCGCAGCCGCGCCGAGGGAGGCGAAGCCGGCGTAGAGCGCCACGACCGCGAGCACGAGCGCCAGGCTCGCCCATCCGGCGCCCGGCCACGGCGTCATGTCGATCGGGGTCTGCGTCTCGAGCCGCCAGGGCGTCGCCCGCGGGGCCAGCCTGCCCCACACGACCATGAACAGCACGAGCGCCGCGAACACGGCGCCCAGGAAGTGGAAGTTGTGCACCAGCGCGCGATCCACCACCGCGGCCACCCCGGGCACGAAATACTTGACCGCGATCAGCACGAGGCCGAGCACGAGCGCCCAGAACGCGGCCGGGGCCGGCACCCGCGGCTGGAGCATGCCCACCACGACCACCGCGAAGATCGGGATGAAGTAGATGGCGTTCATGTCCTGGAGGTAGGCGAAGATGCTCTCCTGGCCCGCCAGGAGCGGGGCCACGAGCATGGACGCGATCGCCGTACACACGACGAACACCTTGGCCGCCCGCACCGTCTGCTCGTCCGAGCCCCGCGGATTGATGAGGTGGTGGTAGAGCCCGATGCTGAACAGCGCGGAGGTGCTGTTGAGGGCGGCGTTGAACGAGCTCAGGATCGCCCCCACCATGACGGCGGCGAAGAAGCCCGTCAGGTGGGCCGGCAGGACGGCCCGCACGAGCGTGCCGTAGGCCATGTCGTTGGCGATCCCGTCCCGCGCGAAGAGGTGGTAGGCCACGATCCCCGGGAGCACGAGGTACACCGGCCCGAGCAGCTTGAGCAGGCCGGTCAGGAGCACGCCCTTCTGCCCCTCGGCCAGGCTGCTCGCGCCGAGGGTCCGCTGGATGATCTGCTGGTTGGTGCACCAGTAGAAGAGGTTGAGCAGGGCCACGCCGGTGAACAGCGTGCCGAAGGGCACGCTCGAGTCGGCCGAGCCGATCGAGTTGAGGTGGCCGGGGTGCGCCTCGCGCAGCCGCCGGAAGCCCTCGACCATGCCGCCGCCGGCGCCGGCCCGCTCGAGGGCGTAGGCGGCGATCATGAAGCCCCCCGCGAGCAGCCCCACGCCGTTGATCGTGTCGAGCACGGCGAGCGTCTTGAGGCTGCCGAAGCGGGAGTAGATCGCGCCCATGATCCCGATCATGAACACGGTGCCCCAGAGGATCACCGTGTCGGGATCGACGACGAACCCGAGCAGCCGCACCGGCGCCGTGATCCCGGTGAGCGTCTTGAGGTCGAGCATCTGTGACAGGCCGATGGCGCCGCTGTAGAGGATGATCGGGATGAGGATCAGGGCGTAGGCGACCAGGAAGATGAGGTTGGCCAGCGTCTGCGTCGGCGTGTCGAACCGCCGCTCGAGGAACTGCGGCACGGTGGTGATCCCGGCCTTCAGGAAGCGGGGCAGGAAGAAGAGCGCCATCACGACCAGCGCGAGCACCGCCACCACCTCCCAGGCCATGACGCACAGGCCGTCCTTGAAGGCGGCCCCGTTGAGCCCCACCATCTGCTCGGTGGACAGGTTCGTGAGCAGCAGCGAGCCCGCGATCACCGGAAAGGAGAGCGACCGCCCGCCGAGAAAGAAGCCGTCGGACGAGCGCTGCTCGGCGCCGCGGGTGAGGATGATCGTGAGGACGGCGGCGAGCAGCGTGAAGCCGACGAACGAGAGCAGGGTCACGGCGCGGGCCTTCCGGGTGCCGGCGGCACGAGGCGAACGCCCGCCTCCTCCCGCCCCGGGACAAGTCTCCGGGGACCGGCGTCGCCCGCCAAGAGCCGGCCCAGAGCCGGCCCAGAGCCAGCCGTCAGGCGGTCGCTGCGGTCACGGCCGGCTCGACGACGGCGGCGTCGAGTTCGGCGTGAAACTCGGTCGCGGGATCGTCGGGATGGTCGCCGTAGACCTCGCTGAGGCCCGCGATCGCCGCCAGATACTCGTGGAAGTGGGGATCCATGATGTGCCCTCCGTGGCTGGGAAACTCTACGCACCGCGGCAGGAAAAGGTTTGGCTCCGCCGATCTTGCGCCCCTTCGCGCAGACCCGCTACCCTGCTCAGTCCACCATGAGCTCCGCCGAGCCACCTCTCGAGATCGACGTCCACGCCGTCAAACGGCTGCGGGATTCGGGCGCCGCTTTCCTGCTCCTGGACTGCCGCGAGCCCGACGAGCACGCGATCGCGCACATTCCCGGTGCCGTGCTCGTGCCCATGGGCGAGATACCCGAGCGGCTCGAGCGGCTCGAGCCACACCGCGACGGTCGGATCGTCGTCCACTGCCACCACGGCGGCCGGAGCCTGCGGGTCACCCGCTGGCTGCGGGCGCAGGGATTCGCCGGCGCGCAGAACATGGCCGGTGGCATCGACGCGTGGTCGGTCGAGATCGATCCCGAGACGCCCCGCTATTGACGGCCGCACGACATCGACCGCCGGCGCACGGCGGGTTGCTACACTCGTCCGGTCATGGCCTTCTGCGACGCCGACTTCCTGCTCTCGTGTCCGGCGGCGGCCGACCTCTACCACCGCGTCGCGGCCCCGCTGCCGATCGTCGACTACCACTCCCACCTCTCGCCGCGGGACATCGCCGAGGATCGCCGGTTCGAGGATCTCCACGCGGTGTGGCTGGCGGGCGACCACTACAAGTGGCGGGCCATGCGGGCCGACGGCGTGCCCGAGGACCTGATCACGGGCGCGGCCACACCGGCGGAGAAATTCCGGGCCTGGGCGGCGACGGTGCCGCACACGCTGCGGAACCCGCTCTTCCACTGGACCCACCTGGAACTGCGGCGGCACTTCGGGATCGAGGACCTGCTCGAGCCGGCGACCGCCGAGCGGATCTGGGCCGCGGCCAACCGGCAGCTCGCGAGCGCCGACCTGTCAGCCCGCGGCATCCTCCGCCGGTTCAACGTCGAGCTCGTGGGCACCACCGACGATCCCGCCGACCCGCTCGAGTGGCACGCGCGGATCGCGACGTCCGGCTGCCCGACCCGCGTCGTGCCCACGTTCCGCCCCGACGCGGCCCTCCGGGTGCACGCGCCGGAAGTGCTGCGGCCCTGGGTGAGGCGGCTCTCGGACGCCGCCGGCACCGGTGCCGACACCTTCGCCGGGCTCCGGGCGGCACTCGAGCGGCGGCACGCCGACTTCGCGGCCGCCGGCTGTCGGGCCACCGACCACGGCCTCACCGCCCTGCCCGACGTGGACTGCTCCGAGGCCGAGGCCGCACGGATCTGGGCGCGGGCCATGGCCGACACCGCCGCCACCCGTGAGGAGAGCGACGCGTTCACCGCCTGGCTCATGGCCCACGTGGCCCGGCTCAACCACGCGCGGGGCTGGGTGACGCAGCTGCATCTCGGCGCCTGTCGCGACCCGAATCCGCCGCTCGCGCGGCGGCTCGGTGCCGACGCCGGCTGCGACACGATCGGCGACGCCCGGCAGGGGCCCGGTCTCGTCCGCTTCCTGGCGCGGCTGGCGTCCGACGGCGCCCTCGGCCGCACCGTGCTCTACAACATCAACCCCGGCGACAACGCCCTGTTCGCCGCGCTGCCCGGGTCGTTCCAGGATGGTGGGGTCGCCGGCAAGATCCAGTGGGGCAGCGCCTGGTGGTTCCTCGACCAGGAGCGGGGCATGCGCGCCCAGCTCGACACGCTCTCCGATCTCGGGCTCCTGCAGCGGTTCATCGGGATGGTCACCGACTCCCGGTCATTCCTCTCCTTCCCGCGGCACGAATACTTCCGCCGCATCCTCTGCGACCTCGTCGGATCCGACGTGGCCGCCGGCCGGCTCCCCGACCGCCGCGACTGGCTCGACGGCCTCGTGTCGGCCGTCTGCCACGGCAACGCCGCCGCGACCTTCGCCCCCTGACCGCGGTCGCGACGCGTTCCCGCGCTGCCTCGGGCCGGCGCCTCGCGGTAGGATGACGCCATGACGTCGATCGCCGACCAGCCGCCGCACGCGCATCACCGGTCTCGCTCGCCGCGGGGTTTGTCCATTCACTCGCTCGGTCAGGGTGCGCGCTACTGCCGACCCCTCCAGGGTCTCCCCCTCGTCGAGCTGCTCGAGGTGACCGCGATCATCGCGGTGCTCGTCGGCCTCCTGCTACCGGCCCTGCAGAGCGCCCGCGAGGCGGTCCGCCGCACGCGGTGCGCCGCCAACGCCAGACAGCTGGCGTTGGCGGTGAACCTCTATGAGAGCGCCCGCCGCCAGTTTCCGCCGAGCATGATCCACGTGCCGGGCACCACGTTCGTGAGCAACAACGGCTCCTGGTCGGTCCACGGGCGGATCTTGTCATACATCGAAGAGGTCGGCGCCGCCGCCAAGGTGAACGTGGAGCAGGCCTGGGACGACGGCTTCACCACGGGCACTCCCGACCCCTCGCGGAACTGGGCGACGGTCCGCGACCTGCGACCCGCGATCTTCGTCTGCCCGAGCGAGCCCAACGGCTTCCCGCGCACGAAGAGCGGCGTTCCCTACGTGTCGCCGCACACCTACGGCTTCAACGCCGGCACCTGGTTCGTCTACGACCCCGCCTCCGGACAGGGGGGCGACGGCGTGTTCCTGCCGAACGCGAAACTCAAGGCCGGGCAGATCGCCGACGGCCTGTCCAAGACGCTCTGCGTGGCGGAGGTGAAGGCCTTCACGCCCTACGTCCGCAACACGGCGGACCCGGGATCGACCCATCCGCCCACCGCCCCTCCGGCCGACCCGGCGCTCATCAGCGGCCTGGCTGGTGGCGGCGACGCGAAACTCGGAGCCGCGACGAACGACTGCACGGGGCACACGGAATGGCCCGACGGCCGGGTCCACCACAACGGCGTGACGACCGTGTTCCCGCCGAACACGCGGGTGCCCCATGCCGCCGGGGGCATGACCTACGACATCGACTACAACTCGCGGCAGGAGGGCAACAGCGCGACGGTGAGGACCTTCGCCGCGATCACGTCGCGGAGCCACCACGGCGGTGTCGTGATCGTCGCGATGCTGGATGGCTCGACGCGGGTGCTCGAGGACGCCGTCGACCTCCGGGTGTGGCGGGCCATGGGCACCAGGGCCGGAAACGAGGCGGTCTCACCCTGAGCCGCCGGTCGCTTTACGCGGGTCCGCGGCGGCTGTAGTCTGCGACTCGGCGGTCCGGGTCGTGTGCCCGGCACGGTTCCGTTTCACGCGAAAGGCACAGGCATGGACATCCTCGGCGAGATCTTGAAGCAGGTCATCGAAGGCGCGGCGCAGCAGCAGGCCCCGCAGCGGCCGCAGGCCCGCCCGGCACCCCAACAGCCGCCCCAGGGCATGCCCTCGCCCAACGATTTGGGCGACATCCTCTCGCAGATCTTCGGGGGCGGCGGCGCCCAGAAGCTGCCCGACGTGGTCCGGCAGTTCGAGGAGAAGGGGATGCGCGACCAGGTCGATTCCTGGGTCCGCACCGGCCCCAACAAGCCGGTCGACCGGCGGCAGATCGAGGACGTCTTCGGCCAGCGGGAGCTCGAACAGATCGCGCGAAATCGCGGCATCGACCGCGACCAGCTCGCCGAGGTGCTCGCCAAGTACATCCCGCGGATCATCGACGAGCTCACGCCGCAGGGCCAGCTCCCGCGGCGTTGACCGCCCATGAGGAGTCGCCCGTGCCGGCGCTACGGCGCGGGCGGCTCCGGGTCGCCCCATGAATTGCGGCGACGGGCCGCCGCACGATCGCGTCCATCCACACGACCGCGCCAGCCGCTCCCGACTACCTGCGCCTCCGACTTTGTGCAGGCTTCGCCGTCGGGCCGCCGATATCTGCCAGCGTGCCGGTGATCGCCGGTCTCGCGCCCACGGCGGACTCCGCTCCGTCGACGCCTGGCGCATCGGTCCTCCACATCCCACCCCGAGATCCAGGAAGCCTCATGTCCACTCGCCGCCGCCAGCCCGCCGCCGCCGTGCAGACGCCGCTGGAGACCTACCTGCGGGAGATCAACGAGACGGGCCTCCTCACGGCGGACGACGAGAAGCGGCTGGCGCGGGCGATCGCCGCCGGTGACGCCCTGGCCCGCGACCACATGGTGCGGGCCAACCTGCGGCTGGTCGTGAACATCGCTCGCGGCTACGCCAACCGTGGGCTGCCGCTGCCCGACCTCATCGAGGAGGGCAACCTGGGCCTGTTGCGGGCGGTCGAGGGCTTCGATCCCGACGTGGGCACGCGCTTCAGCACCTACGCCAGCTACTGGATCAAGCAGTCGATCAAGCGGGCGCTCATCAACTCCGGCAAGACGATCCGCATCCCGGCCTACATGGTGGAGCTGTTGTCGAAGTGGCGGCGGGCGACGCAGCGGCTCTCGGACGTGCTCGGCCGCACGCCCACGCCCGAGGAGATCGCGCGGCTCCTGGGCCTGGCCCGCAAGAAGCTGCCGATCATCAAGAAGGCGATCCACGTGCACACCGCCACGCCCCACACGGAGCAGGAGGACGGCGGCTGGTCGCTGGGCGAGCTGTTGCATGACGACGGGGCCCGGTGCCCGGCCGAGGTGCTGCTCGACACCGACACGCTCGCCCACGTGCTCAAGCGGATCGACCAGCTCGACGACCGCGCCGCCCGGATCATCCGCCTGCGGTTCGGGCTCGGCGGCGGCGAGCCGATGACGCTCAAGGAGATCGGCGTCGTGCTCGGCCTGACCCGGGAGCGGGTCCGTCAGATCGAGCGGATAAAGGGGGATGCCGAGCCGTTGTGCCACCAGCGCCGCATGCTGACCC
>JBJTIV010000054.1:0-2873 GCA_046095145.1 Planctomycetaceae bacterium | reverse complement strand
CAGCCGCTCGACCAGATCGTGCGCTGGATCGTGTCGGGTGAGTCGATGGGCGACCTCTGGGGCGGCACGCCGCAACGCCCCCCGGTGGCGGAGTTTCCGCTCGCCGCGCAGTGGCGACCGACGCGCCGCCGGCGGATGCCCGTGTGACGGGATGACGGGGCGGGTTTCCGCCGTGGAATCGGCGCTGCCGGCCCCAGGCCGACAAAGATAGACTCAACGGACGTTTTCGAGAGTCCGCGGACCTTTCGGCAGCCACGCGATGGAACGTCGTCGCCATTCGACCGGCACCGCCGCCGACGCGTCCGTGGAGACCGTCGCCGGATCGACGGCCGACCCGGTGCGGGCGGCCGCCACGGGCCGCGACGCCGGCAAGCCCGCCCAGCGGCCGCCGCGTGCGAAACGGGGCGTTCCCGAGGGGCTGTGGCTGAAGTGCGACGGCTGCGGCGCGACGATCTACCGCAAGGAGGCGGAGGAACTCCTCAACGTCTGCCCGCAGTGTGGCTACCACTGGTATGTGTCGGCCGCACAGCGGATCGATCAGTTGCTCGACGCCGGCACGTTCGAGGAGTGGGACGCCGCCCTGCGGCCCACCGACCCGCTGGGATTCCGCGACAAGAAGCCCTACGCCGACCGCATCGTCGCCGAGCAGAAGCGCACGGGCCTGCGCGATGCCGCACTCACGGGCACCGGCATGATCCGTGCCCGCCGCGTGGCCTGTGGCGTGACCGACTCGTCGTTCATCATGGGCAGCATGGGCAGCGTGGTCGGCGAACGGCTCACGCGGCTCGTGGAGCGGGCGACGGTTGACAAGCTGCCGCTGATCATCATCAGCGCCTCGGGTGGCGGTGCACGGATGCACGAGGGCATCCTCTCGCTCATGCAGATGGCGAAGGTGTCGGCGGCCCTGGCCCGCTATTCACAGGCCGGGGGCCTGTTCATCTCGGTGCTCACCAACCCGACGATGGGGGGCGTGGCGGCGAGCTTCGCCTCGCTCGGTGACCTGTGCTTCGCGGAGCCGCGGGCGCTGATCGGCTTCGCCGGTCCGCGCACGATCAAGGCCACGATCCGCGTGGAGTTGCCCAAGGGCTTCCAGACGAGCGAGTTTTTGCTCGAGCACGGGTTCATCGACCGGATCGTGGCCCGCAAGGACCTCAAGAGCGAGATCGCCCGGGTCATCGACTACTGCGGCGGCTGACCGCCGGCTGGCTCAACGCATTCCTGACGCATCTCGCAGTGGAAGCCCACGTCTCCGCATAGCCCCAGAACCAGGCCCTGATCGCCTTGCTCTTTCTCTACGGCCCGGTGCTCGAGCAGCCGCTCGGCAACGCTCGAGGGCGTGGTGCGGGCGAAGCGGCCCAAACGTCTGCCGGTGGTACTGACGCCAGACGAGGTGGCCCGCGTGCTCGCCCGGTTGGAGGGCGTGTCGCTCATGGTGGCGCTGTTGCTCTACGGCGCCGGCATGCGGCTCAAGGAGGCTCTCACGCTCAGGATCAAGGACATCGACTTCGCGACGAACGAGGTGACGATCCGCGAGGCGAAGGGCAACAAGGATCGCGTCTCCGTCCTACCGAAACGCGTGAAGCCGCTCTTGCTGCGGCACGTGGAGCATCGTCGATGCGATCACGCTCGCGCGGTGCAGGATGGACGCGGATGGGTACGGGTTCCGCACGCACTGGATCGAAAGTATCCGGGTGCTGGCCGTAGTTGGCCGTGGCAATGGGTGTTTCCGGCGAAAGGCTCCTCCTATGACCGCGAACAGGCCCGCCACTTTCAGCATCACTACCACGAAACATTGGTACAAGAGGCGATGCGGACGGCGGTGGGGGCGGCCGGAATCGAGAAACCAGCGGGCTGCCACACGCTTCGGCACTCCTTTGCGACACACCTGTTGATGCGCGGGAGCGACATCCGCACGGTCCAGGAGTTGCTCGGCCACAACGACGTGAAGACGACGATGATCTACACGCACGTCCTGAACCGCGGCGGCAGGGGCGTGACGAGTCCGCTCGATGAACTCGAGGGTCTGGATCACGGGGCCTGACGTGATCGCCACACGCTCCCTCGCCGGCACGTGCCGTGCCACTCGGCCCACACGCGCCGGAATGTCCGTACCCGATCCAAGAACCATCCGCCGCTACGAAGCACTTTCGCCGCATAACACTCCGGCACGATCGCTACCCACACGATCTGCAAGTCATGCCGCGACGGTGCGTTGCGATCGCGCGACGCCGCCGGGCATAATGCCGCTAGTGAGGCATAACACTCCCGCTACGAAGAACCGCAGAAATATTGGTTCGCCGAACCTCGGCATTTCGGCGGTGAATCTCTGGATTGCCGTGTGGTGGTCGCCGGTGCGATAATGGCGACATGACGACCCGCGTAGAGCAAATTGCCGAGCAGGTGAAGTCGCTCCCATTGAGCGAGCGGGAGGAACTTCTTGCCTGGCTCGCCGAGTTCGAACTCGGCCAAGTGGATGCGTGGGATGCAGAGATCGCCCGAGATTCCCTGCCGGGCGGGCGGATGCAGCATGTCCTCGACCGCGTTCGCCGCGATATCGCCGAGGGAAGGACGAAGCCGCTTGACGAAGTCATCGACAACGACTGACTTTTGGTCTGCGTATCGCGGTCTTCCGCCGGACATCAGACGCAGGGCACTGGCTGCATATCGTCTTTGGCAGCGAGACCCTCGGCATCCTTCCTTGCGATTCAAGAAGTGCGGGGCCGTCTGGTCGGTTCGCGTTGGTGCGGGCTACCGAGCACTGGCGATCCTGGATGACGACACGTTCTTCTGGTACTGGATCGGCGGCCACGACCAGTATGAGAAAATCCTCGCTGAGTAGGTGAGCCACATCGCGGCGAACCAAGCGATGCAGC
>JBJTIV010000053.1:0-8168 GCA_046095145.1 Planctomycetaceae bacterium | reverse complement strand
ATGGGTGGACGGCCCCTCGGGCGGATCGGAGTTGTACAACTACAACGGAACGTCGTGGACGCGGCTGGGCGCGACGTGGGATGGAACCACGTATCCCTATCCCTACACCGTCACACCGGGTGCTCAGAGCACAGTCGAGTGGACCTTTCCTCTCAGCGTCTTCGGCTTGGCTGAGGGAAATCGCTTCTACTTTGACGTCTATTCCTCAGGCGGCGGTGGCGGAGACTCCGCGATCGATTCGCTTGCCAATCCGAATATTTCGGTCACCGACTGGGGTGGCGATCCTGCGGCATCCCCGCCCGGCTACACGTCGTACGCCGGATTGTTCGGCGGGCCTGGTCTCAACTCCTACAAGATCGCTGCCGTTCCCGAGCCGTCGACGATGGCGATGGCGGCTGCCGCCGTGCTGAGCGGCGGACTGCTCCTGCGGCGGCGGAAGCGCGTTTCCTGATCCTCCTTCGACCGCAACACGGTCGCACCCCGGTCAATCCAGGTACGAGCGAGCCCCGGTCCGGCAACCCGCCGGGCCGGGGTTCCGCGTTTTCCAGGCGGTGGCCGCCGTGAACATCCTCGGCATCTCGGCGTTCTTTCACGACAGTGCCGCTGCGCTCGTCCGCGACGGCGGGCTCGTGGCCGCCGCCCAGGAGGAGCGGTTCACGCGGACGAAGCACGACGAGGCGTTTCCCGCCCGCGCCGTGGAGTGGTGCCTCGCCGAGGCGGGCCTCGCGGCCGCGGACCTCGATGCCGTGGTCTTCTACGAAAAACCGCTGGTCAAATTCGAGCGGCTCCTCGAGACGGCCCTCGCCTTCGCGCCCCGGGGATTTCCCGCGTTCGTGGCGGCCATGCCGCGCTGGCTCCAGAGGAAGCTCCACATCCCCCGCGAGATCGACCGCGGCGTGGGCGGCGACTACACGGGCCCGATCCTGTTCACCACGCACCACGAGAGCCACGCGGCCAGCGGCTTCTACCCCAGCCCCTTCGACGAGGCCGCCATCCTCACGCTCGACGGCGTGGGCGAGTGGAGCACGGCCACCTGGGGCACGGGCCGCGGCAACCGCATCCGTCTCGAGGAGGAGATGCGCTTTCCCCACTCGCCGGGGCTGCTCTACAGCGCGTTCACGCTCTTCTGCGGGTTCCGCGTGAACTCGGGCGAGTACAAGCTCATGGGCCTGGCCCCCTACGGCGACCCGCGATTCGCCGCCGCGATCCTCGCGGAGATCGTGGACCTGCGGCCCGACGGCTCGTTCTGGCTCGACCAGTCGTTCTTCGACTACTGCGCCGGCCTGCGCATGACCAGCCGCCGCTTCGACCGGCTCCTCGGCGGGCCGCCGCGGCGGCCCGAGGGGCCGCTCACGCAGCGGGAGATGGACGTGGCCGCCAGCATCCAGCGGGTGCTCGAGGAGATCGTGCTGCGGATGGCGCGGCACGTGCACGCCCGCACCGGCATGAAAAATCTCTGCCTCGCCGGCGGCGTGGCCCTCAACTGCGTGGCCAACGGGCGGCTCCTGCGCGAGGGCCCCTTCGAGCGGCTCTGGATCCAGCCCGCCGCGGGCGACGCGGGAGGCGCGCTCGGGGCGGCGCTCGCCCACTGGTTCGGCCACCTGGGCAACCCGCGCTCGGCCGAGATGCATGACGCGCAGCGCGGCTCGCTCCTCGGCCCGGAGTTCACGCACGCGGAGATCGACGCGGCGCTCGGGCGAGCGGGGGCCGTGGCGGAGTCCTTTGCCGACGAGGCGGCCCTGGCCGTGGCGATCGCCGCGGAACTCGCCGCGGGCCGGATCGTGGGCCACTTCGCCGGCCGGGCCGAGTTCGGCCCGCGGGCACTGGGCACCCGCTCGATCCTGGCCGACCCGCGGCGGCCCGACATGCAGCGGCGGCTCAACGTGGCGATCAAATTCCGCGAGTCGTTCCGCCCGTTCGCCCCCGCCGTGCTCGCCGACCGCACGGGAGAGTTCTTCGACCTCGCTGCCGAGAGCCCCTACATGCTGCTCGTGGCCCCGGTGCGCGGCGGCGGACCCGAGCCGGGTGCGGCCCGGGCCGCGGGGCTCGACCGGCTCCGCGACGTCCGCGGCCCGCTGCCGGCCGTCACCCACGTGGACGGCTCCGCCCGCGTGCAGACGGTGGACGCAGTCCGGTCGCCCCGGTTCCATGCTATTCTCGACGCGTTCTCGCGGCTTACCGGCTGCCCGGTGCTGGCCAACACGAGCTTCAACATCCGGGGCGAGCCGATCGTGCACGACCCGGCCGACGCCTACCGCTGCTTCATGTACACCGACATGGACGTGCTCGTGGTGGGCGACCGGCTGCTCCGCAAGGAGCGGCAGCCGCCACTGCCTGGCGCCGAGGCCTACAAGCGGTCGTTCCGCCCCGACTGACGCGCTTTCGCCGCCCCGATCCCCGGAGCCCACGCCATGCGCCGCCGCTCATTCCTCGCCGAACTCTTCGACTTCGTGAAGGCCAACAAGGCCTGGATGCTGGCGCCGATCATCGTGGTGCTGCTGCTCGCCGGCGCGCTCATCATCCTCGGCGGCACCCAGGCCGCGCCCTTCATCTACACGCTCTTCTGATCGGCGCGGGAGCGCACGACCCATGATCACGATCGACTGGCGGCCGTCGCCGGCTCACCTGCGGCGCTGGGCGCTGACGGTGGCGGCAGGCCTCGGCGTGTCGGGGTCGCTCTTCCAGTTCGTCGACTGGGGCGTCTTTCGGGCGGGGCACGCGCTCGCGCCCTGGCTCTGGGCGTTCGGGCTCTTCGCGCTCGTCACGGCTGGCACCGGCACGCGGCTGGGGCTGCCGGCCTACTGGGCCTGGATGGGGTTCGTGTGGCTCGTCGGCACGACGATCGGGGTGGCCGCGCTCGCGGCCGTGTTCTTTCTCGTCGTCACGCCGCTGGGCCTCGCGGGCCGCCTCGCGGGCCGCGACCGGCTCGTGCTCCGCCGGCCGCCGGCCGGGGCGAGCCTGTGGCGGCCGCTGCCATCGGCGCCGCACGACCCGGCCCGGCAGTTTTGAGGATTCGCCATGCCTCGCGCCCGGGCCGGAAAACCTGACGACGCCCCCATCCCCGCGGAGCCCCTGCCCGCCTGGAAGCGGCGGCTCTTCATGGCGATCACGCTCGCCATCCCGCTGGTCGCCCTGCTGCTCCTGGAGGGTATCCTGCGGCTCTGCGGCTGGGGCGGCTATCCGACCTTCTTCCGCATCGCCGGCGCACTGCCGTCGGGGGAGCGGGTGGCCCTCGTCGAGCCCGCCGCCACGAAGCCCTACTTCTTCGCCAACCCCACGCGGCCCGGCTACGCGGAGGAGACGAACTTCCTCGTGCCCAAGCCGGCGGGCACCGTCCGCGTCTTCATCGTGGGCGAGTCGGCCGCCAAGGGCTACCCGCAGCCGCGGAACCTGTCGATGCAGTCGTTCCTCGAGGCCATGCTCCAGGACGCCTGGCCCGGGAAGCAGGTCGAGGTGATCAGCCTGGGCACGACCGCCGTCGCCAGTTTCCCGCTCGTCTTCATGACGCGCGAGGCGGCCCGCTACGAGCCCGACCTGTTCGTGTTCTACGTGGGCAACAACGAGTTCTTCGGGGCCTACGGCGTGGCCTCGATCAACTCCTTCGGCACCATGCCCACGTGGGCGCTGCCGTGGATGCGGGCCCTCCGCGGCTCGGCTCTGGTGCAGGCCGTCGAGGGGCTCGTCCGCGGCAAGGCCGACCAGGACAAGACCCTCATGGAGCAGATGATCGCCCAGACCGTGATCCCGGCCGACTCGCCGCTGCGGACCGCGGCGGCCCGGAACCTCGAAACGCACCTGGGCCAGATGCTCGACGCGGCGGCGCTGGCCCGCGTGCCGGTGGTCGTGTGCACGACGGCGTCGAACGAGTCGGGCCTCGCACCGCTGGGCGCCGGCGACGACGCCGCGGCCCGCTTCCGTGCGGCCACGGCCCTGGCCGCGCGGGGCGACACGGCTGCCGCCCGCACGGGCTTCCTCGCCGCCCGCGACCTCGACACGATGCCCTGGCGGCCAATCGCCGCCACCGAGGAGGCGATCCGCCGGGCGGCGGCCGCCCACGAGGCTCCGCTCTGCGACGTGGCCGAGATCTTCCGCGGCCTCTCACCCGAGGGGGCCATCGGCTGGGACCTGCTCGACGACCACGTGCACCTCACGCTCCGCGGCCAGGCCGAGGTGGCCCGGGCGGTCGTGGGCACGCTGGCCACGCTGCCCGAGGCCGTCCGCGTGGAGCCCGACGCGGCCGCGGCGCTGCCCGACTGGAAGGCCTACGCCGAACGGCTGGGCACGAACGAGTGGGACGACTACCGGGTGGATCACACCATGCGAAAACTGTTCGGCGTGCCCTTCATGAAGCGGACCAACCAGGCGGCCTGGGGCCGCTTCGAGACGGCCTGCCGGGAGTTCGAGGCGGGTTTGTCGCCGGCGCTCCGCGCCGCGGCCCGCGACTGGCAGTCGATGCGGCCCCACGCCGGCGGCCTGCGGCCGATCACGGGCATGATCGCCCGGGTCATGATGCGGGAAAAGAAGGTCGCGGAGGCGGAGCGGCTCTACGGAATCGCGAAGACCCAGGTGCCTGACTACACGTCGTGGTACCTCGAATACGTCTATTTCCAGTTGGCGTGCCGCGAGAAGCTGGCCGGCTCGCTCACCGACGCCGAGCGCGCGGAGGCCGCCGCGGCGATCGAGCAGGGGAAGTTCCTGCTGCAGCGCGGCTACTCGCAGACGGGCCACGCCGAGCGCTACATCGGCCGGCTGCACCAGCTCCGCGGCGAGTGGCGGGAGTCGATCCCATTCCTCGAGGCGGCCCGCGAGCGGCTCGTCAACGAGGACCGCGTGGCCTGCGACCAGGCGCACGTGCTCTCCACCGACAAGGCGGGCGACCGCGCGGCCGCCGAGCGACTCATCGCCGACGGCGTCGCCAACTCCGGCCGGTTCGCCCCGCTCTACCGGCAGATGGGCTCAGCGCTCGCCGCGCCGGCGCAGCCGGCCGACTGACAGGCCGCCGCCGGCGAGGCCGACGAGGGCGAGCACGAGCGACCCGGGCTCCGGCACCGCCGCAAAGGGCGCCACCGCGACACTTCCCTGCAAGCCGTCTGCGCCGAGCGCCGTCCCTGGCAGCGCCGTCCCGCCCAGCCCCGACGCGTTGCCCGGCGAGAGCGTGGCCCCGCGGCCGAACACCACCGAGCCGGCCACCGAGCCGGTTCCGGCGAGCGTCTGCCCGCTGCCAAGCGCGAGACCGCCGGCCATCCCGCTCACGTCGAGCACGCCGCCGGCCTCGACGAGCAGCCGGCGCGAGCCCGTCATGGCCCCGCTGCCGCTCACGAGGAGCGTGCCCGCCGAGACCGTCGTGTCGCCGGAATACCGGTTGGCGGCGTCGAAGACGAGCGTGCCGGAGCCCGTCTTCACCACCCGCACGTTGCCCGCGATCAGCGGCCGGCCTTTCGCGGCCTGCGTGGCCGAGCCCTGGGCCACGTCGAGCGCCAAGGCCAGTTCCGGCAGCGGGATCCGCACGAACTCGTCGGCCTCGAGAACGCCGTCGCCGTCCTTCGAGGCCGCGATCTGGTGGGTGGAGAGCAGCGCCCCGCCGTTGGCGTTGCCGTAGAGTCCGACCGCCAGGTGGATCTCGAAGGGATACCCCGCCGTGCCCGACGTCAGGTCGAGCACGCCCTCGAGCACGCCGCCGTTGCCGCCGGTGGCCGACACCGCGTCGCTCGGGGCGTCGAACCAGCCGGAGTAGGTGTTGTCGTGCTCCTCGGCGAGGACGGCGTCCCAGCCGGCCACCTGGCCGGCCTACGCCCAGGGGGCCCCCCGCAGCGCCCCGGGCGCGCGGGCGACGAAGATGAAGTGGTCGCTCCCTTCGCCGGCGTCGGGCGTGGCGACGTAGAGTCTCCCATCCTTGGCGGCGTACCACAGGCTCATGCCGCTGTTCGAGCCCGCGAGGGTCACCGCCGGATCGAGCACGCCGTCCATCGTGAAGCCGGTCGTGGGCGGGGGCGTGACGCCGCCGCCACCCCCGCCGCCTCCGCCGCCACCGGTCGTGCCGCTGCCCACGTAGACGTGCTGGATGTCGGTCCTCGACACGTTGCCGAACTGGTCGACCGCCTCCACGTAATAGTCGACGAGCTTGTCGCTGATGCCCGAGATCGTGCCGGCAAACCGCTGGGCGCGGTATGTCGGCGACAGGATGCCGGCCGGCGAGGAGAGCGTGACGCCGCTCATCGTGACGCTCTGCCACGTCCCCACCTCGGCGCCGCCCGCGTAGGTCTCGTTCTGCACCGACCCGAGCGGGTTCGCGCCGTCGGCGTCAAGGCGATACTTGAGCGTCACCGACTGGAGCCCCGAGACGTCGTAGGCGAACGTCCAGACGTCGAAATCACGCGGCTGGTCGACGCCGAACTCCTTCGCCCCCGGGTTCCACACGCTCCGTTGCGGCAGGAACACCGACGGCGCCGTCGATTCGGCTCCGGAGTGGGCACCCAGCACGACGTCGGCCTGCTGCACCGCGAGATTCGCACCCCGCGTCACGTCGCTGTCCCAGATCTCCGTGCCGTCCCAATACCAGTAGTCGCTGGCCTGGGCCTCGAGCAGGTGGTGCCAGGCCCGCTCGGTGGCCGAACCGGCGCCAGTGAGCACGTTCCGCAGGGTGCCGATCGGCGCCAGGTCCTCGGCCGTGAACACCCGGTTCTTGGCCGCCGTGAGCACGGCCCAGCTGTTCTCGTCGGGACTCCAGCCGGCGGTGTTGCGGGGCCCGAGCCACTTCCTGAACTGCGGGTCGCCGTTGTCGGCCCCGGCCCACGAGCCGGGCTCCACGTGGATCACGTCGCTCGCCGGCACCGGAAAACGGTCGAGGTAGTCCTGGATCGTGGTCACGTCATAGTCGGGGGCCGACGCCGCCCAATTCACCATGTTCTGGAAGTTGCCGTGGTAGTAGGCGTCGGAGCCGCCCCCGTAGTTGTCGCCGTCGTGGTGCAGGACGACGAACAGGGGCCGGTTGGGGTCGGTGTTGTACTGCTTGTACTGGTTCATCACCTGCTCGTACTGCAGGGCCCCGAAGCCGCCGCGGCCGTCCTCGTTGCCCTCGTAGCGGGCCCCCGGCACCGCCACGATCTGCTGCGTGGCGCCGGTCGTGGGATCGACGTACTGCACGTTGTGGGGCAGGTAACTGAAGGGCGCGCTCACCTTGCTCGGCGCCCAGAGGTTGTTGAGCTGCACCCACGCGCCGCCGGAGGCCGCCGGGTCGGGATTGACCGCGTCGGCCCGGTTGGGGGCGTAGAGGTTCGAGGAGTCGGTGTGGGGGTAGTTCTTGGTGGCGCGGTCGAAGTGGATGTTGTCCACGATCGTCCACTCGAAGCCCTCGGCCACGAGCGCCGGGATCATCCGCGTGCTGAAGGCCGTCTCCGCCGGGAAGTAGCCGCGGGCATAGGGCACGTTCGTGCCGAACGTGTCTTGCGACGACAGCTTGTGCAGCTTGATCTGCATGCGCAGGTCGCGGGTGTCGAGCAGCGGCCCGAGGGCGTGGTATTGCGAGAAGCCGATCAGATCGAGGCGGGCATTGCCTTCGGCCGTGGTCAGGGCCCGCGCGTCGCGGTAGGACCGCTCCCAGTTGTTCCACTGCGAGTAGCCCGCCGCCTCGAGATCGTTCAGGTTCTTGATGAGCGACCCGGAGAAGGAGACGCTGGCGCCCAGGTGGGGCAGCCCCAGGCCGGACTGGATGGCGTCCTTGGGCCAGCTCGTGTAGGGCCCGAGCCGGCTGTTGTGGACGTCGACTACCGAGAACGAGAAGCGGCCGGCGTTGTTGGTCTGGATGATGTTCTCGCCGGGATAGTAGATCGGCTGGTGCATGTGCCAGAGGAAGCCGACCTGCATCGGCGTCTGGCCGGCCGCGATGCCGCCGGCCAGGACCAGCCACGCGGCTGACGCCGTCATCCATCGGCGTCGATGCGGCACTCTGTCGCGATGGTCCGTCATCGTCTCGACACTCATCGGCACGACCGGCGGTTCCGCCGTCCCCGCGCCGCAGCCAGCCCCGCCAGCCCCACGACCGCCAGCGCCCATGTGCCCGGCTCGGGCACGCTGGCCATCACGGGCACGCCCACCCCACCGAGCGAGCCCAGGCTCGCCGCGGGCAGATACGACGGCGTGCCGTAGAGCCCCGTGCCGTTGAGCAGCGA
>JBJTIV010000052.1:0-14722 GCA_046095145.1 Planctomycetaceae bacterium | reverse complement strand
CCGATGCCCGCCGCCGGCCGGCCCGCGACCGCCTCGCCCGGGACCTCGTGGACCGTGCCCGGCGGGCTCTCCGACCGGCAGGCGTCGACGAAAATCACTTCCTCGACGCCCCGCATCGCGAGGACGGCGTCGATGCCTCCGGTGCCCGCATCGAGTCGATCCGCGACGACCGCGGCCTCCGCATGGGCCGCGTGAACTTCGGCGGCGTCGTCAAGGACGTGTGTCTCGACTACGTGCCCGACGCAGGCGTGGGCGACTACACGATCGTGCACGTGGGCTTCGCCATCGCGACGATCGACGAGGCCGCCGCCCGCGACACGCTCCGCACGCTCGCCGAGATCGGCCTCCTCGAAGAGGGCCTCGCCGAGCTCCGCGGGGAGCCTGACTCCTGAACGACGCTTCACCCGGCGGCTTCGCCCCGCAGCCGGTCGAGGAGTTCCGTCGTGCCGTGAATGTCGGTCCAGCGTCGGAGATAGTCCCAGTCGAGGGTGTCGAAGCACACCGCGATCACGTTGCGTGAGTCGGCGATGTCCTTCTCCCGCCTCCAGCGGAGCTTCTGGATGACGACATCCTCGGGCGTCGGCAACCACACGCCGCGGCCGAGCTGACCAATCATGCCCCGGCGGCGCCGCTGAAACCGCTCCTGATGGTGGGGATCCTGACTCAGGTAGAAGAACTCGATCATGAAGCCCGACGGCAGGTGAGTGACCACGTTGCGCTTCGAGTTCGTGAGGGTCTCGAACTGGATCTGCCGCTCGAGGGCGTAATCCGGTCCGAGCGCCGCGGCGATGCGGGACACGTCTCGGGGCTGGCAGGCCACCACGAAGTCGGCGTCTTTCGTCGCCCGCGCGAGGCCGTAGGCGATCGCCGAGAACGCCCCGACGAGCATGTGCTCGACGCCGCTCTCGTCGAGCACGGCCACGACGCGATCCAGGACGTCAAGGCTCGTCATCGATCGTGCCGGCCGCCTCGTAGATCCCGGCCTCGTCGAGGCGGCGGGCGATCTGCAGCCGTCGCACAACCTCGGCCTGCACCTGCTTCGAGCCGAACGCGGGATTGTCGGTGGCAATCGCGTCGCGCATGAGCGCAAGCGTGCCGTCGAAGAGGGCCGCGGCGTCGGCGAGCTTCTCCGCGGGCGGGATGGTGCGGGCCCGGAGGACCTTCCCCAGGAAGATCGCTCGCTGCAGGTCGGCGGTCGATCCGTCCATGCTTGCGGCCCTGGGATGCACCGGCCTCGGCGTCTTCGACACCTCGAAAGTCTAGACCATGGCGGGCCATGAAGCACCTCGCCGAGTATCGCGATGCGGAGGCGGCGGCGCGGCTGGCGGCGGAGATCCGCCGGATCGTCACGCGGCCGTGGGCCATCATGGAGGTCTGCGGCGGCCAGACGCATGCGATCGTCAGGAACGGCATCGACGAGCTCCTGCCCGCCGAGGTCGAATTGATCCACGGGCCGGGCTGCCCGGTGTGCGTGACGCCGCTCGAGACGATCGACCGGGCGCTGGCGATCGCGCGGCGGCCGGAGGTGATCCTCTGCTCGTTCGGCGACATGCTTCGCGTACCGGGCTCGCGCGACGACCTCCTCCGGGCGAAGGCTGCGGGAGCCGACGTGCGGGTCGTCTACTCGCCACTCGACGCCCTGCGGCTCGCCGAGGCACACCCGGACCGCGAGGTCGTGTTCCTCGCCATCGGCTTCGAGACCACCGCTCCGGCCAACGCCATGGCCGCGAAACTGGCGGAGCGACGCGGCCTGCGAAACTTCTCGCTGCTCGTGGCGCACGTGCTCGTGCCGCCGGCTCTCGAGGCGATCATGCGGGGCACCGGCTGTCGCGTGCAGGCGTTCCTCGCCGCCGGCCATGTCTGCAGCGTGATGGGCACGCGGCAGTACCCGGCCCTCGCGGCCCGGTTCCGCGTGCCGATCGTGGTCGCGGGCTTCGAGCCGCTCGACCTGCTCGAGGGCATCCGGCGGGTGGTCGCGCAGCTCGAGGCGGGCCGCCACGAGCTGGAAAACGCCTATCCGCGGGTGGTGAGCGAGCGGGGCAACGAGGCGGCGCAGGCCGTCATCGCCGAGGTCTTCGAGCCCGTCGACCGGGCCTGGCGCGGGATCGGCGTGATCCCGGCGAGCGGCTGGCGGCTGCGGACCGCCTACCGCGACCTCGACGCCGAGCGGCGGTTCGCGGTGGAGGAGATCGCGCCGGTCGAGCCGCCGGCCTGCCGCAGCGGCGAGGTGCTCACGGGACTGCTCAAGCCCGACCAGTGCCCGGCCTTCGGCAGGGAGTGCACGCCGCGAACGCCGCTGGGCGCCCCGATGGTGTCGAGCGAGGGTGCCTGCGCGGCCTACCACCATGCCGGCCGCGGGTCGCGCGTGCGCCCATGAGCGAAGACCCCGCGAACGACGGCGTCGGCTGCGCCTGCCCCGTGCCGTTCGGCGACCATCCGCGGGTCGTGCTCGGCCACGGCGGCGGCGGTGCGCTCACGGCCGAGCTCGTCGCGCAGGTCTTCCGGCGGGCGTTCGCGAATCCGGTGCTCGACCGGCTCGGCGACGCAGCCGTGCTCGACGTGGCGGCCGCGCTCGCCGGCGGCGGGCGGCTCGCCTTCGCCACCGATGCCCACGTCGTGCGGCCGCTCGTCTTCCCGGGCGGCTCGATCGGCGACCTCGCGGTCAACGGCACGGTCAACGACCTGGCCGTGAGCGGTGCCCGGCCGCTGTTTCTCGCGGCCGGCTTCATCGTGGAGGAGGGGTTTCCGGTGGGCGAGCTGGCGGCGATCGCGGACGCGATGGGGGCGGCGGCCCGGCGGGCGGGCGTGGTGATCGTGGCCGGCGACACGAAGGTCGTGGAGCGGGGGAAGGGCGACGGCTGCTACGTCACCACGGCCGGAGTCGGCGTCGTGCCACCGGGCGTGGATCTCTCTCCCGCGGCGGTCCGTCCCGGCGACGCGGTGATCGCCAGCGGCACGCTCGGTGACCACGGCATGGCGATCATGAGCGCCCGCGAGAGCCTCGGGTTCGAGGCCGAGATCACGAGCGACACGGCACCGCTCCACGGTCTCGTGGCCGGGATCCTCGCCGCCTGCCCGGCCACCCGCATGCTCCGCGATCCCACCCGCGGCGGCGCGGCGGCCAGCCTCAACGAGATCGCGCAGGCCGCCGCCGTTGGGATCGAGATCGACGAGGCCACGGTGCCGGTGCGGCCGGCTGTGGCGGCCGCGTGCGAGTTGCTCGGCCTCGATCCGCTGCAGGTGGCCAGCGAGGGCACGCTGCTGGCCATCGTGCCGGCCGACGCGGCCGGGGCGGTGCTGGACGCGATGCGGACGCGGCCGGAAGGACGCGACGCCGTGGTGATCGGCCGCGTGGTCACCGATCACCCGCGACTGGTCGCGATGCGCACGCGGATCGGCGGCCGCCGCGTGGTGCCCATGCCGCTCGGCGAGAACCTGCCGCGGATATGTTGATGCGCCCGCGGTGCCATCCCTGGCCACCGCAGGCGAGGGCGGGCGGGGCGAAGCCGAGGTTCGCCGCGCCCGCCACCGACGGTCCTCCAGACCGTCGCGATGCGCCCGCGGTGCCATCCCTGGCCACCGCAGGCGAGGGCGTCACGGACCGGTGACGTCGCGATCGCCCGCGCGATAGACCGTCGTGCCCTCCTTGATCGTCTCGACCACGGCGATGTCCTTGATGGTGGTCGGCTCCACCTTCAGCGGGTTCCTGTCGAGGATCACGAGGTCGGCGAGCTTGCCGGCCTCGAGCGTGCCCTTGGTCTTCTCCTCCTTGAGCTGGTAGGCGGCCGTGGCCGTGACGGCCCGCAGGGCGTCGTAGGGCCCCACCCGCTCGTCGGCCCCCACGACCTGCCCGCTCCCGGAGAGCCGGTTCACGCCGGCGTCCACCAGCGCGAGGATCGAGGGCACGGGCGACACCGGGGCATCGTGCGAGTAGGTGAAGGGCAGGCCGGCCCGCAGGAACGTCCGCGACGCCATCGCCCCGGCCGACCGCTCCGGGCCCCAGAGCCGCACCACCGCGTCGCCGCCGGGGATCATCCCCGGCGTGAGGAAGCTCGGGATCGCGCCGCAGGCCTTCATCTTCTCGATCTGGTCGATCCGCAGCCACGTGGCGTGGACGAACACGGGCCGGTGGTCGCGCATGCCGTGCTTCTTCACCGCCTTGGCGATCGCGGCGAGGGCCTGGTCGGCGGCGGCGTCGCCGTTCATGTGCATGTGGATCTGCAGCTCGGTGGGCCAGTAGGTGTCGAACACGGCGTCGAGCACCTCGTCGGGGATCTGCCGGTAGCCGGCGAAGGCCCCGGTCTTGCCCGGCGGGTTCTGCGTGTAGGGCTGCGTGAACCAGGCCGTGTCGAGGCTGCCGTCGAGCCAGAACTTCACCCCCCCGAGCCGCACGCGGTTGACGTAGCGCGTGTCGAGGTCGGGCCGGGCGGCCCGCAGCTTCGCCACGATCCCGCCGGCCTTGGGGTTGTACTGCGAGGCCACGGCGTACGACGCGGCGAGCGTGTCGTCGAGCGCCGAGTCCTTGGCGGCCACGTAGAGGTCGATCGGCAGCAGCCGCTGATCGATGGCGTTGAGCACGATGCCGATGTCGTCGTTGCCGAGGCCGAGGCCGGCCTCCATCGCCGTGGTCTGGCCGTGGCTGGCCCACACCTCCGCCGCCCCGGTGATCGCCCGGGAGGCGAGCTCGCCCGTGAAGGGCGGCCGCTTACTGCGGACGGCGTTGAGGGCCGTCTCCTCCATCGGGCCGGCGAGCGATTTTCCATCGGCCTGGCGGGCGAACATGCCGCCGGTCGGGTCGGGCGTGTCGGCGGTGATCCCGGCGGCCCGGAAGGCCGCGGCGTTGGCCGCGCCCAGATGGCCCGAGGAGTCGACCACCATCACGGGCCGGTCGGCCGAGATCCGGTCCAGCTCCGCGCTCGTGGGCGGACGGTTCTCCTGCAGGCCGCGGGCCTGGTAGCCGAAGCCCACGATCCAGCCGTCGGCGGGCGTGCGCTCGGCCTGCTTCTGCATCCGCGCCACGAGGTCGTCCACGCCGGTGCAGCCGAACAGGTTGGCATCGACGAGGTTCTTGCCGAAGTAGACGAAGTGGCCGTGGGTGTCGATGAAGCCGGGCAGCAGCGTCTTTCCCGCGAGGTCGACGATCTTCGTGGCCGGGCCGACGCGGTCGTCGGCCTCGGCGCGCGGCCCGACGAACAGGATCTTTCCATCCTTGACCGCCAGGCTCTCCGCATACTCCGCCTGCGGTCCCCGCATGGTGAGGATGTCGCCGCCGACGTACAGGACGTCGGCGGTGTCGGCCGCGGCGGCGGTGGCCGCGAACAGGGTGGCGAGCAGGGTGGCGAGCAGGGGCCAGTGGCAGCGCATGGAGGACTCCCGCGTGGACATGACGGCTGGTTCCGGACCGTGTTCTACCCCGTCCGGAACCCATCGCCACCGCGCGGCACCGCGCGCGTCCGTAGTTTTGGGTAGGCGTTCGTCCAGCGGAAAAAGCGGCCCCGGCCGACCCCGGGAAATCGGGTAGATTCCGCATAACGAGTGGCCACGCGACGTCACGGGCGGGCGGACATGCCAAGCGATCACACGCCGACGCAGTGCGTCGTCGTCGACGACCACGTCATGCTGCTGGACCTGCTCGTGGGGGTGCTGCGCACGGTTCCCGGCCTGGTCGTCGCCACGACGGCGACGGACGTCACCGATGCCGGCCGGATCGCCGCGATCGCCCGCGTGGACCTGCTGATCGTGGATCGCCGGCTGCCCTCCGGCGACGGCATGGAGCTCGTGCGGGCCGTGCGCGACCGCCATCCTCGCGTCCAGTGCATCGTGATCGCCGGGGCCACGACCGACTTCGTCTGCCCGCCGGACCTCCTGGACTGCGTCGTGTCGGTGATCGACAAGGCGCGGGCCTGCGACGCGCTGCTCACCGCGGTCGCCAGGGTCACCGGCCGGTCCGCGGTCGCCGCGGGCGATCCCGGTTCGATCGCCGTCATCCGCTCGCGGCTCACGCCGCGCGAGTTCGAGCTCTTTACGATCATGGGCGAGGGCCTCTCCAACAAGGAACTGGGGCAGCGGATCGGCATCTCGACGCGCACGGTCGAGACCCACCGCAAGGCGATCTCCAGGAAACTCGGGCGGAGCGGGGCGGCGCTCGTGCGGCTGGCCACGCTGCACCGCCACGGCGGCCTGACTCCGGACCTCCGGGTCCACGCCTCGGCGGGGCCGTCGCGGTGACCCCCGAGCCCGTGCCGCCGCCGACCCCCGAGCCGGCCGGGGAGCACCCGGCCGCCTTCGCGATGACCGAGAACATGCCGGTCGGCATGTTCGTGACGGAGATGCTCCCCGACGGCACGCGGCAGTTCGTGTTCGTGAGCAACCGGCTGCTCGAGATGCTCGCGGTCGAGCGCGAAGCCGTGATGCGGGACTGGCGCGCGATCCACGCCAATATCCACCCCGATGACTTCGCGGCCTTTCTCAAGCCGTCCGAGGAGTCGTGGAACGGGATCACCGTGTTTCGCTGGGAGGGCCGGGCCCTCGTCCGCGGCGAGACCCGCTGGTTCTCGGCCGAGTCGAACCCGCGACCCCGGCCGGGGGGCGGGGCCTACTGGGATGGCGTCATCTTCGACGTCACCACCCGCAAGCGGGCCGAGGCCGAGGTCGAGGCCGCGCGGAGCCGGGAACAGGCCGCCGCCGCGCAGAAGATGGCCGACCTCGAGCGCGGCATGAAGACGAGCCTCATGGCCGCCGCCGTGGCCCACGACGTGAAGCAACCGCTGGGCATGGCCCTGTTCCACGCCCAGCAGCTCCTCGACCGCTTCGCCGACCAGCCGCTGGAGGGCGACGCCCGCGAGATCCTCGACAAGCTCGCCGCCGAGTCGCGGCACGTGGCGGACTCCATCGAGCGGATGCGGGGCCTGCTGCGGAGCATCGAGACGGTCCGCGAGCCCTGTGATCTCTGCCACGTCTCGCGCTCGGCCGTCCTGGCCACCGGGAGCCTGGCCGAGCTGCACGGCGTGGCGGTGCGCACGATCCTGCCGCCGGAGGCCGTCGTGGTCGTGGGCGACGCCGCGCAGGTGCAGGTGGCGGTGGCCAACCTGATCGCGAACGCGGTGGAGGCCGTCGCGACGCGGGAAGGCGGGGTCCGCGAGGTGCGGGTCGCGGTTTCGGCGGGCGCCGACGCGGTCGTGTGCGCCGTGGGCGACAGCGGGCCGGGGCTGGGGCTGGGAAACCCGCCGCCGGGCGACCGGCCGCGGCCGGCCGACAAGCGCGGCGGCACCGGCATGGGGCTGCACATCGTCCGTGCCGTGCTCGCGAACCACCGCGGGCGGCTGGAGTCGGGCACGAGCCCGCTGGGCGGCGCCGAGTTCCGGATCGTGCTGCCGCGGACGTGATACGGCCCCGGCCCGCAGTCCGGAAGTCGTGGGCTACCGCACTATCCCGATAACGGAGGGCGTGTCGGGCGAACCCCGCCGGCCCCATGGCGCCGGCGGGGCGATCCCCTACAATCCCCGCCGCCGGTGGGCCGCGGTGCGGCCGCCGGCCAACGACCATCATTCGACAGGAGAGACGACGCGCATGGGACTGCTCAAGGAATTCCGCGACTTCGCCATGAAGGGCAACGTGATCGACCTCGCCGTGGGCGTGGTCATCGGTGCCGCCTTCGGCAAGATCATCGGCTCGCTCGTGTCCAACATCATCATGCCGCCGCTCAACCTGCTCACCGCCCGGTTCGGCGTGAACTTCACCGACTATGCCTGGAAGGTGCCGCTCAACGCGCCCAAGCTCAATCCAGACGGCTCGATGGTGATGGAGAACAACCAGCCGGTGATGGCCCTGCAGGACTACCCCATCATCAACTTCGGGCCCTTCATCCAGTCGGTCGTGGACTTCCTGCTCGTCGCCGCGGCGCTGTTCCTCGTCATCAAGCTCCTCAATTCGGCGAAGTCGAAGTTCGAGGACAAGAAGGCCGAGGCGCCGGCGGCTCCGCCGGAGGATGTGCTCCTGCTCCGCGAGATCCGCGACTCACTCAAACGCTGACGGCGACGCGTTGACGGCAGTCCGGCCGACCGGCACGATACATTCGATCGAGCCGGGGAGTGCCTTCGTGCCGCGCTTCGCTGCATTCGTTTCCGCCCTCGTGCTGGTGGCCCGGCTGGCCGCCGCGGCCGAGCCTGCGCGGCCCAACATCCTCGTCATCTTCTCCGACGACCACGCGGAGCAGGCCGTCTCGGCGTATGGCTCGAGGGTCAACGTCACGCCCCACCTCGACCGGCTCGCCGCCTCGGGCGCGCGGTTCGCCAACTCGTTCGTCACCAACTCGATCTGCTCGCCGAGCCGGGCCACGCTGCTCACGGGCCAGTATTCGCACAAGCACGGCGTGCCGATCTTCAACCCGTTCGACGGCTCGCGGAACCACGTGGCCAAGCTGCTCCGCGAGGCCGGCTACCACACGGGCGTGGTGGGCAAGTGGCACCTGGGCACCGACCCCACCGGCTTCGACCGCTGGATCGTGCTGCCGGGACAGGGGGCCTACCGCGACCCGCAGTTCCTCGTGCCCGGCCACACGCTCACGGTGAAGGGACACGCGAGCGAGGTGATCACGGACCTGGGCATCGAGTTTTTGAACACGCGGCCGCGCGACGAGCCCTTCTTCCTGATGCTTCACCACAAGGCGCCGCACCGCAACTGGGTGCCCGACGACCGCAACGCGGCGAGGTTCGCCGCCGCCGAGTTTCCCGAGCCCCCCACGCTCCGCGACGACTACGCCACGCGGCCCGCGGCCCTGCCCGAGAACAAGCAGACGATCGCCCGCGACCTGACGCCGAAGGACCTCAAGCAGGCGCCGCCCGCAGGCCTCGCCGGAGACGACCTCCTCACGTGGAACTACCGCCGCTTCATGCAGGACTACCTGGCCTGCGTGCAGGGGGTCGACGACTCCGTCGGCCGGATGCTCGACCACCTGGACGAGACCGGGCTCGCCGGGAATACGGTGGTGATCTACACCACCGACAACGGCTGGTACCTGGGCGAGCACGGCCTCTACGCCAAGCGGGTCAGGTACGAGCGGGGGCTGCGGGGGCCGCGCGTGGCACGGGGGCCGGGGGTGATGCCCGGGGTGGTGCCGCCGCAGTTCGTGGCCAACATCGACCTCGCCCCCACGTTCCTCGACCTGGCATGCCTGCCGGTGCCCGACTGGATGCAGGGCCGGAGCCTCGTGCCGCTGCTGCGCGGCGAGTCTCCGGCCAACTGGCGGTCGAGCGTCTACTACCGCTACTACCACGACCCCGGCGACCACGACACGCGGGCGCACTACGGCGTCCGCACGGCCACCCACAAGCTCATCCACTACTGGCGGAAGGACATGTGGGAGCTGTACGACCTCGTGGCCGACCCGCACGAGCTCCACAACCTCCTCTGCGACCCGGCCGAGGCGGCGCAGCCGGAGGTGGCGGCGACCTGCGCCGCACTGAAGGCCGAGCTCGCCCGCCTCCAGGCGGAGTACGCCGACGACGGCCGCTACGCCGATCCGGCCACGCTGCCGCAGGGCACCGTGGAGGGCGCGCGGGCCGGCAAGGAGCCCCTGGGCGTGAAGACGGCGGCCGAGGCGATCGCCGCCGCGGCGGGCTGACGGCGGCCGGACCGCCGCACGCGGTTCGCGACGCCGAAATCCATTGCGATCCCGCGGTCGGGCAGGCTATTTTTCGGGAATGCTCGTCCGGCTGCTTTCTCGCTGCGGTCCGCTCGTCGCCCTCGTCGTGGCGCTCGGCGGAGGCCATACGCCGGCGACCGCCCAGGTGCCGGCGGTGATGTACCACGCCTACGAGAGCTCCACCTACTACAACCGCGACAATTTTCGCGACCACCTCGACTACTTCGTCGCCAACTCGTTCCGCACGATCACGCTCGACCAGTTCTACGAGTGGCGGGTGAACGACGGGATTTTGCCCTACCGGCCGATCCTGCTCACCGTCGACGACAACTACAGCCTGGGCTACACCGAGATGTACCCGGCTCTGGCCGCGCGTGGGATGGTGGCCACGAACTACACCCACACCCGCGGGATCGGTATCGGCATCCCGAAGGCGACGTGGCCGCAGGTGGCGGAGATGGACGCGGCGGGCGTGTTCCTCGTCGAGTCGCATTCGCAGACGCACCCGAACCTCACCACGATCTCGGGAACGCAGCTGCGGCAGGAGGTCGTGGGCTCGAGGGCCGACATCACGGCCAACGTGGGGGGCAAGGTGAGCAATCACTTCGCCTACCCAGGCGGCAACTACAACGCCGCGGTCATCGCCGAGTTGCAGGCGGCCGGCTACAAGACGGGGATGACCGTCAAGACGGGTCTCAACACCCGCACCACGCCGCTCTTCGAGTTGCAACGCTTCGGCGGCGACGGCAGGACGCTGACGCAATTTTTGCAGTCGTCCGGCCTCGGCACGCTACCGCCACCACCGCCCGGAGCCGGCTGGATCCTCGACGACGCCGACCCGGCGGCCTTGCCCAAGGGCACGTCGTGGACGACCACGAGCGGCTCGGTCGCCTACCAGGGCAAACACCTCGTCGCCAGCGGCACCGCGGCCACGGTGCGGTGGGCCGCCACGCTGCCCGAGGCAGGCACCATGCGGATCCACGCCCGCTGGGCGGCCGCCGGCGACCGGTCCGCCGCGGCCACCTACACGATCCAGGCCGCCGACGGCGCGCACGCGGTCACGGTCGATCAGCGCACGCAGGGCGGGCAGTGGGTGGCGCTCGGCAGTTATTCCTTCGCGCCCGGCCAGCCGGCCATCGTCACCCTGGGCGGCACGGGCGGGAGCCTGTCAGCCGACGCCGTGTGGTTCGAGCCGATCGCCACGCCCGCCGCGCCCTTGCCCCTCACGATCGACGTGCCTGCGGGCCTGATGACGCAGCGACAGGCGGGACGCGGCTGGATCGGGCCCGAGTGGTCGTCGCTCGAGAAGACCGGCACGGGCACGCTCGTCCTCGACCGCGGCAACGCGCTCGTGGGCCCGGTGCGCATCGCGGCGGGGGCGCTGGCGCTCACCGACCCCGTGGCGCTCGCCGCGGCGAGCCGCATCGACGTCCTCGCGGGCGCCACGCTCGATCTCACCGGGCTGTCCGGCGGCTATCAGCCGCCGCCCGGCCAGGCAATCGGCGGTGCCGGCACGATCGCCGGCTCGGTCGTGTTCGGCCGCGGTGTCACGCTGTCGCCGGGCGGAACGGCGGCGTCGGGACCGGTGGCGCGAGTGGCCATCGTGTCGGTGCCCGAGCCGTCGGGGGCCGCGCTCGCCGTCCTGGCGCTCGCCGCCGCGTCGGCGCTGACGATCGCGCGGCGGCGTCGCCGTCGCGATCCGCGTAGCTCGCGCGTCAGCGCGGAGCGGGCAGCGTGACCTTGCCGGCGACGGCGTCGGCCCGCGCGCCCGTCGTGCGGCCGATCACGTTGGGCAGCCCGCGGTGCCGCAGGAAGCCGAGCACGGCGAAGCAGAGCGCCTCACGGTGTTTCGAGTCGAGACCCATCTCCTCGAAGGTGACCACCGGCACGTCGAGTCCCGAGCGGATCTGACGCAGCAGTTCGGCGTTGGCCGCGCCGCCGCCGGCCACCCGGATCTCGTCGAGGCCCAGCGGGAGCACGAACCGGCGGTAGGCCGCCACGATGCTGCGGGCGGTGACGTGGGTGAGCGTGGCCAGGAGGTCGGCCGGCGCGAGCGACGCGTGGCCGGCGAGCGCCTCGAGCCGCCAGATCTCGCGGCCGGTCGACTTCGGCGGCGGGCGGTCGAAGTAGGGATGCTTTAGCCAGCGCTCGGCCAGCGCAGGATCCACCACGCCCGACGCGGCGATGGCGCCGCCGGCGTCGTGGGTGAGGCCCAGCCGCGCCGCCGCCTCGTCGAGCAGCACGTTGCCGGGCCCGGTGTCGAAGGCCACCACGCCCGCGCGGTCGAGGCCCGGCAGGTAGGTGAGGTTCGAGATGCCGCCGATGTTGTGGATCGCCAGCCGCCGGCCCGCCTCCCCGTAGAGCAGGAGGTCGGGATAGGGCACGAGCGGCGCCGCCTCCCCGCCGAGCGCGAGGTCCGACGGCCGGAAGTCCGACACCACCGGCACTCCCAGCGCCTCGGCGAGATAGGCGGGCTCGCCGAGCTGCAGCGTGCAGCCCGGGGGCTCGTGCCAGACGGTCTGGCCGTGGCAGGCGGCCAGTTCCGCCCCGCCGCGAAACGGCGTGGCGGCCGCGGCGTAGAAACGGCCCAGGTCGTGGTGGAGCCGCGCCACCTCGCTCGTCGTGGCCCCCCCGGCCAGCGTCGCGAGCACGGCCTGCCGCAACACCGGCGGGAAGGCCGCCGCGCGGTGGTCGAGCACCCGCCAGCGGAGCCGCCGGCCGCTCGGCTCGTCGGCGAGATCGAGGTCGGCGAGCACGAGATCGACGCCGTCGACCGAGGTGCCCGACATCATGCCCAACACGTTCATGGCTCGCGCGACCAAAGGGGGTCGGGGACGTGATCCGCCATCGCGGATGGTACGCGGCGGGGCGGCACGCCACCACGGTGTCCGGGCGGGCGCTGCGGCATCGGCACCGGCATGCGGGCCGTGCGGCAGCGGTGGCTGCGCCGCCTGCGGGATAATGCCGTCACCCTGCGGCTGCATGGATCGGCGGCGTTCGGAGCCATCCCATGCCGGATGCCGTCGCGCCCGCCGTCGCCCCCCACATGCCCGACTGGGCGCGGGCGCGTCGCGAGTTTTCCTGGGCGGTCGAGCGGCGGCGGCTCGACGGGCTTCCCGGCGACCGGGGCCTGAACATCGCGCACGAGGCGGTCGATCGCCACGTGCGGGCCGGCCGCGGAGGCCGCGTGGCCCTGCGGTGCGTCGCCGCCGCCGGGCTGCGGCGCGAGATCACCTACGCCCAGCTGCAGCGGTCCACGAGCCGGTTCGCCGCGGCCCTCGGGGCGCTGGGCGTGGCGCACGGCGACCGGGTCTGCGTGGTGCTGGGCCGCACGCCCGAGTGGTTCACGGCGGCTTTGGGCGCGCTCAAGGCCCGGGCGGTGTTCACGCCGCTGTGCGCTGGGTTCGGCCCCGAGCCCCTCGCCGCGCGGATCGGCATCGCCGAGCCGAGGGTCGTGGTCACCACGCAGAGCCTGTGGCGGACGCAGCTCGCGGACCTCCGGCTGCCGGGCATCGAGCACGTGATCCTCGTCCGCGACGAGGCGGCCCCCGCGCCGGGCGACACGCTCGACTGGCATGCGCTCCTGCAGCGGGCCCCGGTCACGTACCGCATCGGCCCGACCGCGGCCGAGGATCCGGCCCTCCTGCACTTCACGAGCGGCACGACCGGCACGCCCAAGGGGGCGATCCACGCGCACGAGGCCGTCGTCGCCCACCACGCCACGGCCCGGCTGGCCCTCGAGCTCCATCCCGACGACGTCTTCTGGTGCACCGCGGATCCCGGCGGCATGGCAGCCACGGCCTACGGGATCATCGCGCCGCTCGTCTGCGGGGCGACCAGCGTGGTCGACGAGGCGGAGTTCGACGCGGAGCGCGGGTGTCGCCTCGTGGCCGGCGAGGGGGTGACGGTGTGGTACACGTCGCCCGCGGCGATCCGCGGCCTGATGCGGCTCGGGGTCGACGCCGCGCGCGCCCACGACACGAGCCGCCTGCGGTTCCTGGCGAGCGTCGGCGAGCCGCTGCCGCCCGAGGCCGTCGCCTGGGGAAGCCGCGCCTTCGGCCTGCCGGTGCACGACACCTGGTGGCAGACCGAGACGGGCGGCATCGTGATCGCCAACTCCATCGCGCAGGAGATCCGCCCCGGGTCGATGGGCCGGCCGCTGCCGGGCATCGAGGCCGCGATCGTGGAGCGGCTGCCCGCCAGCGGCGTCCGCGAGCTGCCGCCCGGCGGGCAGGGGGAGATCGCGCTCAAGCCCGGCTGGCCGGCGCTCTTTCGGGGCTACCTCGGCGATCCGGACCGCTCCGCGGCCTGCTTCGCCGGCGGCTGGTATCTCTCCGGTGACCTCGCCCGCCGCGACGAGGACGGCTACTACTGGTTCGTGGGCCGGAGCGACGACGTGATCCAGACGTCGGGCCACCTCGTGGGGCCGTTCGAGGTGGAAAGCGCGCTGCTCGAGCATCCGGCCGTCGCCGAGGCGGGCGTGATCGGCAAGCCTGATCCGGTGGCCCGGGAGATCGTCAAGGCGTTCGTGGCGCTCAAGGACGGCTGCCCCGGCGACGAGCCGCAGCGCCGCAGCATCATCGCCCATGCCCGCCGCAGGCTCGGCGCGGTGCTCGCGCCCCGCGAGATCGAGTTCGTGCCGGCGCTGCCCCGCACCCGCAGCGGCACGATCGTGCGCCGCGTGCTCAAGGCCCGGGAACGCCGCCTCCCGGCGGGCGACCTCTCCACGGTCGCGAACCCCGGAGAGGCCCCGTCGCGCTGACGCGGCGTCAGCCCACGGAAAGACCCCATCGCTCCGCGAGGAAGCCCGGAGCGCGAGCGACGGGACTGAAAGCCTCGAGCTTCAGCGAGAGGAAAGCGGGTGTCAGGCCGGCACGGCTTTGCGTCGGCGGGTCGAGGTGACGGGGCGTATTCCCCGCGCGTGCGACTCTTGATGGTGCGCGGTCCTTGTACAAGCCCCCGGCGGCACCTGGGGGACGCCGGGTGGCCCCGGTTCCCGGTCCCCAGGCTGATCGAGCGCCGATGCCGAAAACGCCGCGACGTCATGGGGCATGGCAGACGGTCTCCGCTGCGACGCGG
>JBJTIV010000051.1:0-2223 GCA_046095145.1 Planctomycetaceae bacterium | reverse complement strand
TGATCCGCGCCGCCGGCTTCGATCGCGTCGAGATGGTGCCGCTCACGCTGGGCATCGCCACGCTCTCCATCTGCCGGCGGGGAGCCTGACGCATGCCGGCCGACGCGTCGCTCCCGATCGTCCTCGGCATCACCGGCGCCTCGGGAGCGCCCTACGGCGTGCGGCTGCTCGAGGTGCTGCTCGACGAGGGCCGCGAGGTGCATCTCTCGGTGAGCCCGTCCGGCGCGGCGGTGCTCGCGACCGAGCTCGGCCGACGGGTGGATCTCGACCGGTTCGACGCGGCGGCGCTGCTCGGCAGGCCCGCGCCGGCGGGCGGCCGGCTGCACTACCACCACCACAAGAACCTCATGGCCCCGATCGCCAGCGGCTCGTTCCTGACCGCCGCGATGGTGATCTGCCCCTGCAGCGGCAGCACGCTCGCCGCCGTGGCCCACGCGATGGGCGAGAACCTCATCCACCGGGCCGCGGAGGTGCACCTCAAGGAGCGGCGGAAGCTCGTCGTGGTGCCCCGGGAGACGCCGCTCTCGCTGCCGCAGCTCAGGAACATGCAGGCGATCCACGAGGCCGGTGCGGTCGTCCTGCCGGCGGCGCCCGGCTTCTACGCCCGGGCCGAGTCCGTCGCCGACCTCGTGGACTTCGTCGTGGCGCGGATCTGCGACCAGCTGGGCGTGGCCAACGCGCTGGTCCGCCGCTGGGGCGCGTCGTCCTGATGGCCGCCACGCTGCGCTCGTACCTGGAACTGGTGCGCTTCAGCCACACCGTGTTCGCCCTGCCCTTCGCGGCCATGGCGGCGCTCGTGGCGGTGGCGTGGGGGGGCGACGGCCGCGTCGTGCCCGCCGAGCCCGCGACCTGGCTGCGGCCGGCCGCGGGCATCCTGGTGTGCTTGGTGGCCGCGCGGACCGCCGCCATGGCCTTCAACCGGCTCGTCGACCGCGCGATCGACGCCGCGAATCCGCGCACGGCCTCGCGGCACCTGCCGCGCGGCGACGTCACGGGCGGCCAGGTGCTCGGGCTGGTGGCCGCCTCCTCGGCCGTGTTCGTGGCCGCCACGCTCCTGTTCCTGCCCAACTGGCTGCCGCTGGCGCTGGCCTGCCCCGTGCTCGCCTGGCTCCTGGGCTACAGCTACGCGAAGCGGTTCACGTCGCTGGCCCACGTGTGGCTGGGGGCGGCGCTGGGCCTCGCCCCGGTCGCCGCCTGGATCGCCCTCCGCGGCGAGACGCTGCTGCGCGATCCGGCCGACGTCCTGCCCGCCGCGATCCTCGGCCTCGCCGTCACCGCGTGGGTGGCGGGCTTCGACATGCTCTACGCCTGCCAGGACGCCGCCTTCGACGCCGCGCACGGCCTGTTCAGCGTCCCCGCGCGGCTGGGCGTGCCGCGGGCCCTCGGGCTCGCGAAGTGGCTCCACGCCGCCACGCTCCTGCTGCTCGCCCTGCTGCCGGTGGCCGTGCCCGAGCTGGGCCGCATCTACTGGGGGGCCTGGGTCCTGATCGCCGCCCTGCTCGTCTGGGAGCACGCCCTCGTCCGGCCCGACGACCTGTCCCGGGTGAACCAGGCCTTTTTCACGGCCAACGCCGCGATCGGCCTGGTGCTGCTGGCCGCGATCGCCGCGGATTTGCGGTGGTGAAGGGCTCCCGGTTGCGAAATCGGGCCGGCTGCGGTTTTCCTGGTGTCCCCCACGAGAGGCCATCGCATGATCCGCGCCGTCACCCCGTCGCTCGATGCCATCCGCGACAAAGTGGAAGCCGGCGTGCGGCTCGATGCCGCCGAGGCCGAGCTGCTCTGGGACGAGCGGATCTCGCTGCACGAGCTGGGTGAGCTGGCGAACCTCGTCCGGGAGCGGAAGAACGGCGGCTTCGCCTACTACAACATCAACACCCACCTGAACCCCACGAACGTCTGCGTCTACCGCTGCACGTTCTGCGCCTTCCGCGCCGACCTCCGCGAGGCGCGGGGCTACGTGATGAGCGACGAGCAGATCCTGGCCCGGGGCCGGGAGGCGGTCGAGGCGGGCTCGACCGAGATGCACATCGTCGGCGGCCTGCACCACCAGAAGGACTACGACTGGTACCTCAACGTCGTCCGCATCCTCCACGACGCGTTTCCCGCGCTGCATCTCAAGGCCTGGACGCCGGTGTAGATCAACTGGTTCGCCCACCTCACGAAGCGGTCGATCCGCGACATCCTCGTGGAGATGAAGGAGGCGGGGCTGGGCAGCCTGCCGGG